>QMUB01000186.1 GCA_003663695.1 Thermococci archaeon
AAAGGTTATTATCCTCAAATCTATGGGTCTCCTAACGACATTGGCTTTCCTTGCGCCAACGAGGTATTTAACGCCTTTATCGCTCACCAAGTCAATAAGTCTCTGTGTGATTATTCCATTGAAAACTACGGTCTGAATACCTTCTTTCTCATTTAACGTGGATATTAAATCCCTAACGGGTATCTCAGCTATCACTTTGTTCTCCTGATCCAGGAGGATCGCATTGGAATTCGTTTTAACCTTCTCAACATATTCCTTGAACTTCTCAACTTCACTGGGTCTGCTCTTTTGAATCGGCTTTATTATGCGCTCTGGTTTTTCCTCTTTCTTCTCCTCTCTGGCTTTGGCTTCCTTTTGGATTGGAACCACAGCTTCTCTTTCCTTTTCACGGTTCTTTTCCCTTATGACCTCATAGAAGTTTCTGCCCTTGTAGAATATGTCATTTATGACCTGTTCTGCCGGCACCTTGCTTCTAAGGGACTTAACAATCTCCTTTTTTGTGAGCTCTTCAACTTCCTTTCCTTCAGGTGCTCTCGCCACATAGTCCACATCCGCAACCTGCAGCAATTCCTTGAGTATCAACTCTCCTCCCCTATCTCCATCCGTAAATGCGGTTACAATCCTCTCCTTGCTCAGCTTGACAATTGTCTCGGGTATTGATGTGCCTTCAACCGCTATCGCGTTTTTAATTCCGTGCTTGAGGAGGTTCAGCACGTCAGCTCTTCCCTCAACGACGATTATTGAATCCGAGAACGGAACGTGAGGTCCAGCTGGAAGTTTCTCGGAGCCGTATTCTATAAGCTCCTTGGCCCTAACGGCTTTTTTAACCTCATCAGTAATCTCCTGACTCTCCGGGATTTCCTCCTCCATCAGGCTCTCGAGTATCTCCTTGGCCCTCTCAATTATGTATCTCCTCTTGGTTGCCCTCACATCCTCAATCCTTGAAACTTTTATGCTCGCCTCACAGGGGCCCACTCTATCTATGGTTTCAAGGGCTGCTGCCAAGATTGCTGTTTCAACTCTATCCAAGCTCGATGGAACGGTTATGCTTCCATAGGTTTTTCCACTCCTCGTGTGAACATCAACCTTTATCCTCCCAATTCTCCCGGTTTTCTGGAGCTCTCTTAAATCCAAATCGTCTCCAAGCAAACCTTCAGTCTGACCAAAAATAGCTCCAACAACATCAGGTCTTTCTACAATTCCATTAGCCTCAAACTCTGCATAAACAACATATTTTGTGGTTCCAAACTCATCTTTACCTGCCATAATATCACCCTCTTTCCTCCTTGCTTTATGCTTGGCTGTCTTTTCAAGTAGGTGCTGCATTACCACTTTTTTCCTCTTCAATTTGAATCCCTCCTAAGGGGGTCAGAAACGGGAAAGCGTCCTCAAATAGAGAGAGTACAAATCTTCAATGCCCTTTATGTCCTTCTTTGCAATTCTCTTAAGTTCTTTCCGTGTCTCTGAATCCACTCTGCAGTTATACCCCTCTAAATAGGAAATCAACTTTTTTGCCAATTCTTCACCCTTTTTATCCAAATCTGTTAACACCATGACTTCGTGATACTGCGAAGCGGTCAGGGCAATTTCAGATAGTGGTAAGCGGGAAAGTTTAATTATCCCCGTTTCGACCCCCAATTTCCTTAAAGCCACCTCGTCTCGCCTTCCTTCAACAATGATAACACCACCAAACTCTCGCAATTTGTTAATAAGGATTTCAAATCTTTTATAGTTTTCGGGCAGCATAGCCTTCATGAAAAAGGGGTTGAAATGTGTTTATAAACATTTTGTTACTCAATCCTCTCTTTAAACATGGACATATCAACCCCTTTTTCGATGCCGTAGAGGTATGCTATTAGCTTCCTGTCCAAGCTGCCATAGCGCTCTCCAAATTTCCTCAAATCCTCTAGAATCTCCTCCCGGGTCCATCCCAGAGAGGAAGTGATGTACTCAATCATCTCCTCAAAGATATCCTCCTTTTCCCCGACACGTTCAGGATGGACGAGCAGAATATCTCCCTTCACCTCAATAATTCCCTTTTCAATGCAGTCATTGATGAAGGCTTTGGCTTCTTTTGGGCTCATCGCTTTGAGATTCAGTGAGAGAATCGCCAGAAGCTCCTGTCTCCTGAACTCGTTTGAACCTTTGAGGAGGATGGCATCTCTAAGAGGATTCACATTCCCACCGAAGATAATAGGGAGGGAAAGAATAAAACGTTTATGGCGCTCCTCCCACATCCCACATGAACATCGTGAAGCTGAAATTGTAATGCCGGGAGAGGAGGGTGGCCGGGTCGTAGGGATAGAGGATGTAGAACTTCTGCAAATCAGTGATGGTGTGCCTATCCGTGGGATCCACCTTGTAGTCCCAGACCTCGACAATGGGAAGCAATGGGATGCTCCTTGTTATTACAACGGAGTTCACGACATCGTATTTAAACTTCAGCTTGTTGTACTTCCTGTCTGAAAGCCTAAAAGATCTCATTATTCCAAACTTTGGCATTCCGAATCTTTCAATGCCCTCGACATTGAATTTATACTGGGTGTTGCTCTGCATCTCTTCCACGAGACATGAGGAGGTGAAGCACGTGCCCGTTCCTGTTAGTGAATACAAGTAGATGTAGTCGTTGGTAAGATTTAGCTGAAGGAGTGCCGTTAAAAAGAATCCTATGATAAGTCCGTAAGCCAGTGGCTTTAGAACGTGCTTCCACCTTCTCTCCTGAATGTAGCCCCATTTAGCTCTGATAATTATCAGGATCACTGCGGGTATTAGGATAAAATAGAATATGTATGATAAGAAGTAACCTCCGAAGGTTGGGTAGTGCTCATAATACACATTTACCACCTCAGGGGTACATAGGTTCTTCTTTATTTAAGTTTTACTGCATTGTAAAAGTGAGAAGGCTTATATTCACAACGGCATACTAATATCCGGTGATGGCATGCAGAGGACTCACTTGCTCACATCAAAAGAGCTTGTTGGAGAGGTAATTGAGCTTGGCGAAGGTTTTTCAAAGGTGAAGCTCAAAACGAAAGAGCATATGAAGGTCGATGAGCATGGACTCGTTCATGGAGGATTCACTTTCGGGCTGGCAGATTATGCGGCAATGCTGGCTGTTAACGAGCCTACGGTGGTTCTTGGAAAGGCGGAAGTAAAGTTCACAAAGCCTGTTAAGGTAGGAGATGAACTTCTGGCTGAAGCGCGAATAAAAGAAGATATTGGAAAGAAAAAAATAGTTTTTGTTGAGGTCTTCAACCAAAAGAACGAGAAGGTCTTTGAGGGCACCTTCCACTGCTACGTACTAGAGAAGCATGTTTTGGAGTAATTTATTGCGATAAAACTCTTTTCAAAC
>QMUB01000187.1 GCA_003663695.1 Thermococci archaeon
ATGCGTGCAAACACAACCGCTATCATGTCTGCCAGGATACCAAAATATTCGGCGTCGACATGGATGGAGTTTTTGCGAACTACGCGATAGTTCCGGCTCAAAACGCTTGGAAAAATCCAAAAGACATGCCACCCGAGTACGCCACACTTCAGGAGCCCCTTGGAAACGCGGTTGATACTGTTCTGGCGGGACCAATAGCGGGAAGGAGCACCCTCATCACAGGTGCCGGCCCCTTGGGTCTTTTAGGAGTCGCCGTTGCGAAAGCCAGCGGTGCTTATCCCGTCATCGTCAGCGAACCAAGTGAGTTTAGAAGAGAGCTTGCCAAGAAGGTGGGAGCCGACTACGTTGTGAATCCGATAGAGGAAGACCCCGTCAAATTCGTTATGGACGTAACGGATGGTGCTGGTGTCGAAGTCTTCCTCGAGTTCAGCGGCGCACCAAAAGCCCTTGAACAAGGTCTCAAAGCAACGACTCCCGGAGGAAGGGTTTCACTCTTGGGACTCTTTCCGAGGGACGTTAGCGTAGACTTTAACAATCTGATCATATTCAAGGCACTCGAGGTTCACGGCATAACCGGAAGGCATCTATGGGAAACGTGGTACACCGTTTCCACCTTGATTCAGAGCGGCAAACTCAATCTCGACCCGGTTATAACCCACAAGTACAGGGGTTTTGACGAGTTTGAGGAAGCCTTCGAGCTCATGAGAGCAGGAAAGACAGGCAAGGTTGTTTTCTTCCCCAAGGAGTGATTTTTCACTCTTTTTTTGCCTTTGGAAATTCGCCAATTTCATGTCCAAAAAGGGCTTCATCTTGTCATTGTGCCAAAAGGTTCTTAAGGTGTTTTTTCGAATTGTCCCATATCCACAAAAGTAATGGGTGATAATTATGAATGCTCTTGAATATCTCGAAAAAAGACTCGAAAAAGAACAGTTTGAAAAAATCAGTGCCATAGATAACCCTGAACTTCACGGGTTTCTGGCAAAGTATATTGAGCATTTAAATCCCTCAAAGGTTTTTGTAGCCACAGATTCACCAGAAGATGAGGATTATATAAGAAAGAAAGCCATTGAGTACGGTGAGGAGAACCCTCTGGCTATGGAGGGGCATACCGTTCATTACGACGGCTATTATGATCAAGCCCGGGATAAGGAGAGAACCAAAATTCTCGTGCCCAGAGGAAAGAGCATCCCCTTCATAAATACTCTGGACAGGGAAGAGGGATTGGAAGAGATTCACGAGATCATGAAGGATATAATGAAGGGGAAGGAGCTCTTCGTGTGTTTCTTCACCCTGGGACCCCAAAATTCCATCTTTACAATTCCAGCTGTTCAGCTCACCGATTCGGCTTATGTAGCTCACAGCGAGTTCATCCTCTACAGGAAGGGATATGAAGACTTTAAAAGGCTTGGAAAGGAAGCGAGGTTTTTGAAGTTCGTGCACAGTGAAGGGGAGCTTGATGAGAGAAAGACCAGCAAGAACATAGACAAGAGAAGGATTTACATCGACTTGGAGAGTGAAACTGTTTTCTCGGCCAACACACAGTACGGAGGGAACACGATAGGTCTCAAAAAGCTCGCTTTTAGGCTCACCATAAAGAGAGCCGTTGAAGAAGGATGGCTGAGTGAGCATATGTTCTTAATGAGGGTGAACGGCCCCCATGGGAGAAGGACATATTTCACCGGTGCCTATCCCTCAATGTGCGGAAAGACATCAACCGCCATGGTCTCATGGGAGAATATAGTCGGAGATGACTTAACCTTCATAGTTAACATGAAAGGGGAGGCAAGAGGTGCCAACGTTGAGAAAGGCGTTTTTGGCATCATACAGGGTGTGAACAAAGTTGATGATCCAATAATATGGGAAGTGCTACACTCTCCAAACGAGATTATATTCTCAAATGTGCTCGTCAAGGATGGAAAGCCTTACTGGAACGATATGGGCGTTCCGATACCCGATGAAGGCGAAAACCACAGCGGGAAGTGGTGGCGTGGTAAAAGGGATGCTGAGGGGAATGAAATCCCTCCATCACACAAAAACGCCCGCTTTACCGTCGATTTAAAAGCTTTCAAAAACCTTGATAGAGAAGCTCTCGATGCTCCGTGCGGTGTTAGAATCGGAGGGATGATTTTTGGAGGAAGAGACGCTGATACATGGCCTCCTGTTAGAGAATCCTTCGACTGGGCACATGGTGTAATCACTATGGGCGCCGCTCTAGAAAGTGAAACCACAGCTGCCACGCTTGGACAGGAAGGAGTTAGAAAATTCAACCCCATGGCAATCCTTGACTTCATGAGCGTCCACATCGGAGAATATTTAAAGAACTACCTGCAATTTGAGAAATGCCTCCGTATCAAGCCCAAAATCTTCGCCGTGAACTACTTCCTCAAAGATAGAGATGGGAAATGGCTCAATCACAAGCTCGACAAAGCTGTGTGGCTTAAATGGATGGAGCTCAGGGTCCACGGTGATGTGGATGCAATAGAGACTCCCATAGGCTACATTCCAAAGTACGAGGATCTAGCAAGGCTCTTCAAAGAAGTGCTCAACAAGGAGTACAGCCGGAAAGATTACGAAAAGCAGTTCACTATAAGGATTCCCGAGCTTCTGGCCAAGATTGACAGGATAGAGAGAATTTACAACGAAATAGGTAATATCCCAAAGGAACTCTTTATAATCCTAGAAGAGGAGAGATACAGACTCACAAAGGCACAGGAGAAGTATGGCGATTACATCTCTCCATTCCAGTTTGAATGAGTTCCTCTTTGCAATAATCTTCCATTTTCAAAAGTTTTTTATCTTCCACATTATCACAAAACTTGGAGGCGATATCATGAACATAGTAAAGGTACGGGCGCTACTTTCCTCGATTTTGCTTGTGGTGTTTATTGGGGTTCTAGTAATCACAATAGGAGTGTTATACATAACAAAAACGGGAAATCCTTTTCTGGGCATGAACAAATCCGAGCTTTTTAATGCCAGAAATATTCTGGGTCCTATAATGAACGTTCTGATAATCATCCACCTAGCCCTAAATTGGAATCTGTACAAAAAGGAGCTCAAAGTGCTCTTTAAATAATCTTTTCTATCATTTATCTCCATAACATCAACCAATGTTGTTTTTCACTGTCATTTGTACAAAACAAAAGGAAGGAAACTGAATGAGATAATCTTAACGCTTTTATACTCATAAAGCGTTATTCTCCCATGGGTGGTTTTATGGGAAAGCTTGACTGGATTAGTGAAGAACTGAAGGAACTTAAGGAGAAAGGTCTCTATGTGACCATTAGAAAGCTTGAAAGCGCCCAAGGGCCATGGATCGTTGTTGATGGGAAGAAAGTTCTCAAC
>QMUB01000188.1 GCA_003663695.1 Thermococci archaeon
CTAAAAGATCAGAGCTCCTTTAATTCCTCCACAGGTTTCAATTCACTCGTCAATGTATAAAAGTCCTTTTCATCGAGGGTATCTCTATCTATTGCAACCAGGATTATTCCCCTGTTTATTATTGCAAGATCCTTCAAAGATGCGAGGAATTTAAACACCGCTTCGGTACCGTTTTCGAGGATGAGATATTCGATGCCATCTATGAGTATAACCTTGTTGAGCTCTGCACTCTCTAGAAAGTCCCGCAGTGTTTCCAGCAGATAGCTAGTTGGATAGACCGCCTTTTCGTGCTCGACCTTTGAAATCCAGATTACGGGCGTAACCTTCAGGTCAATCTTTTCTTCACCGGAATAAAATTCCAGAAGAAAAGAAAATCAGCCCGCAGTAACATTGCAAACGAGAAGGTTCACATTGTAGTTAAATGCTTGAGGATGGATTAGACGAGCAAACTCCTCTAGACCTTCAACGATTCTCGGGCTCGGCCGTGAAACAATGTCGTCATCGCTTATCACGAAGACCCTCCCATTCCTAACAGCGCTCGTCTTCGAAAGTTCGCTCTTACACAGTTCCTCTCTGGTAATTCCGGCGTGAGGTGGGAGGACTATCACATCGGGATCCCTTCCTAGTACCTCCTCAATGCTCACCTGAGGCCATCCTTGAACATCCTCAAAAATGTTTTCTCCACCTGCAAGTGTTATCAGGTCATTTATGAAGCTTCCTTTTCCGGCAGTCATTAAAGGATTGCTCCATACGATATAGAAAACTTTGACCTTTGGCTTATCTGCAACTTTGATCTCAATCTCCTCAATTTTAGCCTTCATGAAGTTTATCACACCTTCAGCTTCTCCCTGTTTGTTTAATATCCTTCCAAAAAGCTCCAGCTGCTCGTATATTTCGTCGATATTTCCGGGGTCAACCACGACAACGGGGGCTATCTGCTCCAGCTGCTCAAGATATTTGTAGTGCATTGAGGTGATGATTATGAGATCCGGCTTTAATGAAGCTATGAGCTCAATATTGGGGTCGCTGAATCCTCCTATTACCGTCCTGCCCTCTTTGACATCCGCAGGGAAGTTATCAAACTTCGTAATCCCAACTATCCTATCGAGTGCCCCGAGGTAGTACAGAGTTTCTGTAATGCTGGGTGCTAGGGAGACTATCCTTTTGGGTTCTTTCTCAATCGTAATACTCCTGTTCGCAAAGTCTTTCACGCTTATGGGATAGTAATGAGGCTCTTTAACAACGGTCTCCGTTTGAGTTATTGTTGATGTTGTAGTTTTTGTTTGAGTAATAGTAGATGTTGTGGGCTGATTTATGCACCCGCTGACAGCAAGTCCCAAGAGTAGCACAATAAACAGAATGGATATTTTCCTTCTCATTGTATCACCACTGGATTATTTGTCCAATTTGAATATATAAACTTATTGGATAAAATTGCCAATATTCAAAAAGTTTTGAGAGAGCCCGAGGGAAAGATTTAAGTTCGATAAGGTAGAGTTAATTACATGCCGAGCAATATTTGGAGGTATTGCAATGAAAATTACATGGTACGGTCATTCATGCTTTTACATCGAAACACGGGGGATTAAGCTCCTTTTCGATCCCTACCCCGAGGTGGAGGATGATCTAATAGGGGATGTGGATTATATTCTAGTGACCCACGAGCACAGCGATCATTATGGCAAAACCCCTCTCATAGCTAGGTTAAGGGATGCAACAGTTATAGGACCCAAGCCCGTCTATCTCATGGCGATTGCAGATGGGATTACGAAAGTTGAAGAGGTGGAATGGGGAGAAGAAATTGAGCTGGAAGGAGGGGTTAAAGTTAAAGTTGTTTATGCCGAGCATCCTTCAAGCCAGTACCCCGTGGGCTATTTGATTTTTGGGGATAAGGTTTTGTACCACCCGGGAGATACATACTCTTCTCCCAGATTCCGGGAACTAAGGAAATACAAGATAGACATCCTCCTAATACCTATAAGCGGGCGCTCCACCGCCAATGAGAGGGAAGCAGCTGATATAGTGGAAGCATTGAGGCCCAAAATGGCAATTCCCATGCACTATGGAATCTACAGTTCCGCAGATGTTGAAAGTTTTAAGAGGGAGCTTCAGAAGAGGAGGATATGGACTCTTGTGAGGGAGTTTAAACCCGAAGAAACGTTAGAGGTTTGAATATGCTCACAACGGGGAGTAAAAACCTCGATGAGCTTTTAGGTGGGGGAATTGAGAGGGGAGTTCTAACCCAGGTATACGGGGTTTTTGCGAGCGGAAAGACAACCCTTGCCATGCAGGTGGGGCTTTTAAATGAGGGGAAGGTTGCATATGTGGACACGGAGGGCGGTTTTTCTCCCGAAAGGCTTGAGCAGATGGCATATAATTGGGGTCTTAGAGGAGCCCTTGAAAAGTTCATACTTTTTGAGCCCTCCGATTTCAGAGAGCAGAAAAAGATGATAGCGGGACTAAAGAAAATTGTCAGTGAGAAGTTCTCTTTGATAGTTGTGGACTCCATAACCTCACTATACCGCACGGAGGAGAAAAAGCATGAGCTCCTTAATGAGCTGAGCAAGCAGCTTCAAGTCCTTTTATGGCTCGCTAGAAAGCACAATCTTGGGGTAATAGTTATAAATCAGGTCTATTTTGACTCTTCGGCGAAAACCTTAAAGCCCCTAGCGGAACATACATTGGGATACAAATGCAAGGATATTCTGAGGCTTGAGACGTTACCCAGACCTTCCTACCGTCTGGCGGTTTTAGAGAGGCACCGCTTCAGACCCGAAGGAGGTATGGTGCACTTCAGGATAACGGATAGAGGCATCGAGGATATAGATTAGGCGCTTCTGGTTAATGCTGCATTAAAGGTTTCACTAATGTACAATATTTTATAGCGGCAAAATTATAAACATCCCGGCATACACATATTCGGTGATTTCGAAATGGCGTTGAGCGACAGGTTGGAACTCGTAAATCCTTCGGAAATTAGGAAGCTTTTTGATTTGGCTCAGGGTGTTGAGGGGGTTATATCACTGGGAATTGGAGAACCCGACTTTGACACTCCTGAGCACATTAAGGAGTACGCTAAAGAAGCGTTGGACGATGGGTTGACGCATTATGGTCCTAATGCCGGGATTAGGGAGCTTAGGGAAGCAATAGCGGAAAAGCTGAAGAAAGATAATGGTATTAATGCAGACCCGCAGAGTCAAATCATGATAACTGTTGGAGCGAATCAAGGGCTTTTAATGGGTTTTGCGACATTTTTAAAGGATGGTGAGGAGGTTCTCATACCTTCGCCCGCGTTTGTTAGTTATGCTCCCTCAGTAATCCTCGCGGGGGGAAAACC
>QMUB01000189.1 GCA_003663695.1 Thermococci archaeon
AACTGCAACATCAAAAACCCTGTTCAACCACCTTAAATTTGTTAGGATGGGATTCCGGATTTTCACCGGGTGATTTTCGAGGGAAAATTTGAACCTCTCCATTGAGACGGAGGGCTTAAATATTATATAAAATTCGGCTTTTTCGAGAGGGGCAAGATTGACTCTTTCCTTCAAATTCCTCTCCACCTTCAGCTTCCTTTTCACCCCATCCAGCCCCTCATAGATATATTCCTCTCCCTCCTTCCTTATATTCCTCGCTATCCTCTTTCCTCCGAACCCTCTGACTTCGAATATGTCCTCCGCGGGAACTTTAAAGGAGTAGGAAAGCCCAAAGGAGACGGGACTTTGGGATGTATTGTGAAAGTACAGCAACTCCCTGTAACTCCAGTCTTCAAGGATTTCCCTCCTCCTTATAAAAACGACCTCAACTCCATCTTTTTCCAGAGAAAAGTGGGAACGGAAGCTCCTGAAGCTCTCCTTGACATCTCCGAGGGGAACCACTTTGACATCCGGGAAATTGAGCTCCACATCCTTCAGGAATCTCGTATCAAAAACGTAAAAGCCGTCGAATCTCCCTTTCATGTTTCCGTCTTCCCTTGAAACCACGAATGCACCGTTGTAGGAGAGTATCATCTCCATCCCTCAAATTTCATTTAAAAATTCCCTGACTTCTATCTCATCCCCCAGATTTACAGCTTTAACTCCCCAAAGTTTTGCGATGAACTTTATTTCCTCCCTGAAGTCTCCGGGCACCATGGAGAGATGGTTTGCTCCCATCACACTTAAGAATGTGTTTTTGTTTAGTGGGTTCTTCACAGCCGTGTGCGGCCATTGCTTCCCCCATTTTAATTTTCCCTCAATTTCGTCGCTTATCTCAACTCCTTCTCCCAGGAAGTAGAGGAGGTAATACCTGCCGTCTATCCTTATGAGCCTTGCAACCGTGAACTGTGATGGGGGCGTTCTGTATGTGAGGGCTCCTCCACTCTTTCCCTGACACTGCCCCTGAATTAGGGTGGCTCTTAAGTTTTCTTCCGGGTTTTCGCTCAGTCTTGCATAGTAGAGAGAGGATGCACCGCAGTTTGCCACTAAAATGAGCTCGTCATCCACGTATTTTATGTCCCCGAATAGAGGAGGTTTGCCGCTCAGATAGAAGAGCATCACGGAGCTTATGGTTCCCTTAACGTCGCCCTCACACGTCGCAGGAATAACATCTTTATCCCCAAAGGCATCCATCCCAAAGGGGAAGAATGCGGGTATTAAACATGCCGTGGTTCCATAGACCTCGCTCAGCTCCGGCTGGCACTTTATTGAAACTCCTGCCACCTCATCTCCATATTCCTCGTAAATCTCCTTCGCCGCGAGATATAGGGCTATCTGCCTCTTAAGGACTTCCCGGGTCAGCATGGAGCTGTCGAACTTGATTTTGCTCTTCTCCTTCAACCACTCAAAAAATCTCTCAACGCGCTCATCGTTCAGCATTCTATCCGCCCTTTTAACTATCAAATACTGTCCCAAAATCAGAAAATCTCCAACAAAGCGCTTTAATCTCGGCAGATCATCCATGAGGTGCTCCATCCCGAGGGTGTAGGGTGCGCCCCAGAGGAGGAGGGATTTCCTTGAGAGCTTCGATACGGCTTCAGCAGCCCTTCCCCATGCCTTGACCTTCTCCACATCACCTTTAATCCTCGTGTGATGAACCGCATGGTAGTTAAGGGCGCTTTCCCATAGGGATGCTCCCACGGATGTTATGCATGTTGAACCAGCCCATGAAATATCATCATCCGCATACAGGAGAAGCGGCTTATTAACTTCCTTAGCCAGGAGCGTTACAAGATTGCTCTCCGTCCAGTGCCAGAGACCGAGAATAACACCACTCACATCCTTTGAGTTTATGAGCTTTGATGCCTCAAAGACCTCCTCTTTACTCTCAATCCCGAAGTTACTCCCCTTCTGAAGGCATTCCCTTTTATTAAGCGCTCCATTGACATCCAGGACATCAAACCCCTCTTTTTCAAGGGAGTTAATTAATTCCTCATGTTTCCTGAGGAGTGCCCTTTCCCTCTCCAGAGACAGGGAAGTTTTCCTCGGATCCGTGAATGTCACAACAGCCAGCATGCTATCACCGGGGAAGGGTATCCAAAAAAGTATATAACCTTTATCACTGAACCACTCTTAACGGTGGTAGCCATGATATTTGCGATAGGTGAGGTGCTGATTGATTTTATAGCCCGTGATGAAGGTGCACTAAAGGACGTTAAGAGCTTTGAGAAGCATCCCGGCGGTGCTCCCGCCAATGTCCTCGTTGGACTGTCCCGTCTGGGTGTGGAGAGTGCACTAATAAGCAAAGTTGGAAGGGATCCCTTTGGAGCCTTCCTCCTTGAGAGGCTTGAAGAGGAAGGGGTGAACACATCTTACGTTGCACTCGATGGGGAAAGGCACACCGGAGTGGTCTTCGTTCAGCTCATAGGAGCCAAGCCCGAGTTCATACTCTACGATGGAGTTGCCTACTTCAACCTGAAGGCTGAGGATATAAAGCCCTTCAGTGCAGAGCTCCTCCACTTTGGAAGCGTCCTCTTCGCAAGGGAACCGAGCCGCTCGACCCTCTTCGAGATACTGGAAAGGGAAAAGATTACGAAAAGCTATGATGTTAACATAAGGCTCGACCTGTGGCGCGGGCGGGAAGATGATATGCTCGCAGATATTGAGAGGGCATTGAAGCTGGCGGATATAATCAAAATAGGAGATGGAGAGCTTGAATTCCTCAAAGAGAATGGAATTGATATTGAAGGCTTTGATTTCAAGCTTCTCGCGGTCACACGGGGAGGCGAGGGGAGCGAGCTCATCCATGGAGGAATTGAGGTTAAGGTGCCGGCGTATAGAGTTGAGCCCGTGGATACCACAGGGGCCGGAGACGCATATATGGCAGCACTTCTGGCTTCACTCCACCACATGGACAAAATTAAAAATCTTGAGCTCAGTGAGGGTGAGCTTTACAGAATAGGCCGCTTTGCAAACCTAATAGCCGCGCTCTCGACCATGAAGCGGGGAGCATGGAGCGTTCCGAAATTGGAGGAGGTGGTGTTGATGAGGGAGGTGAGGGAGCTTTACCAGCGCTCCAGAAGGTAATCCTTCTCCTCCAAGAACACCTTCGCCCTTTCCCTTATAAGCTCTTCCGCTTTCAGAGTGCTCATCCCTCCCGTTTTTTCCACGAAATCCGCAGTCTTAGCAAAATAAAGCGAGACTCAATTTTCCTGACACTCCCCCACTTCTCTTCATACTTCCTCATGAGCATGAACAGCGTGCC
>QMUB01000190.1 GCA_003663695.1 Thermococci archaeon
GCAAGCTTAGACTTATACTCGCTGCCCTTAGTGCAAACTATGCATGGATTGCCGCACTCGTCCTTGGGGCAAGCGTCGTGGAAGCGGTCTATTACATAAGGCTCATACACCTCATGTGGTTCAAGGGAGAGGGGGAAAAGATGGAAGAAAACTTCGTGCTGGGAGTTATAATGGTGCTCCTGGTTGCAGCAATCATAATCATCGGAGTTTATCCAGGACCGGTATGGAACATCGTCCAGAAGGCTGGAAGCGATCTGTTTAATGTGGCGAATTATGTTAAGAACGTTCCCTTACTGGGGGTGAGCCCATGAACGAGATAGCAATCATGCTTTTGGCTCCCATAATCGCGGGAGTTCTGGCATGGCTTTTGGATATAAAGAGAGTTAGAGAGATTGTGGGAGTTATTGGCGCTGCAGTGCCTTTAATTTATATAGTTCAAACCTACCATAGTGTATTCAACGGGGGAACAATAAGCTTAAATGTTCCTGTAGGTGGATTCACACTCTCATTTGCCCTCTACAACCTAACATGGTTCTTTGCTGCAATAGCTGCGCTCTTGGGCTTTACAATGGCTCTTGGGATGACATCGACATCAAAGGATGGCTATGAGTGGCTGTTCGCTCTCATGAGCATGACGGGAGTTCTGGGAGTCTTTATGGCAAGGGAGTTCGTGAGCTTCTTCCTGTTCTGGGAGCTCATGACCTTTGCGAGCTTCATGATGGTGCTCAAGTATAACAGGGGTGCGTCCCTTAAATACTTCATTTTAAGCGTCATAGGAGCTTATGCAATGCTCATAGCAATAGGCATACTCTATGCGAAAACTGGAAGCTTTGAATTCAGCACCATACAGCAGTTCATGTATCAGGATGCAACAAAAACTGCCCTTGGTGTGAAGGGAGCATTTGGTAAGAGCGAGACGATTCTCCTCTACCTGCTCTTCCTCACGGCATTTGGGGTGAAAGCTGGAGCATTTCCGCTTCATGTATGGGCGCCTGATGCTTACAGTGAGACAAACCAGAGCTATACATCATTTTTCAGTGGTGTCTTGAGTAAAGCTGGGGTTTACGGGTTTGTTCTCCTTTATAGCATGATGGGAATTAAGCTATTTTACACTCTAGGCACCTTTGGAGGGCATTCCTTATTTGCTTATACGATAGCCTGGATAGGAGCGTTAACAGTGGTAATAGCATCATTCCTGGCGGTTCTTCAAGAAGATATTAGAAAGCTCTTCGCTTATTCGAGTGTTGGTCAGGTGGGTTATGTGCTCTTGGGAATAGGAGTAGGGACTCAACTGGGCTTTGAGGGGGCATTATTCCATGCACTAAGTCATGCGATCTTTAAAGGTCTCTTTTGGCTTGTAGTTGCTGCTCTTATCCTTCAAACAGGAAAGACCAAGTTCAAGGATTTTGGAGGTTTAGCAAGGAAAATGCCTATAACCTTTGCCTTTGGTTTGATTGCAGTTCTTAGCCTGGCAGGGATTCCACCTTTGGCAGGATTTGCGAGTAAATGGATACTCTATGAAGCGGCTATAAGTGCTAAAATGCCTCTTGTAGCTGGTGCAATATTCCTGGGGAGCGGTTTAGCATTTGCCTATGTTGTTAGATTTTTATATGCGGTGTGGTTTGGGCAGATGCCAAGTGATTTGGAGAATGTTAAGGAGGCTCCTTTACCGTTGCTACTTGGAATGGCACTCTTGGGAATGCTTAACTTGGTCTTTGGCATAGCTCCAGGTTTAGTTACAAAGTTTCTTAACACAATATTCGGTCATGAAGTGATTACGGGAGATATTTACACAATAAACACAGGTGTTGGAAACTACAATGCTTTGATGGTTGCTATATGCCTTGTAGCTGGCATAGTGATAGCGGGGGTATTGTTTCTCTATGGAGCAAAAACGAGAAAAGTTGAGGTGAATGATACGTATCAATCAGGTAACCCAATAACCCAAGACTTCAATTTGAGCATAAGAGTGCACTTCTACAAGCCACTCGAGGAAGCTCTAAGCTTCTGGCTTAGGATTAGCTTCGATAAACTGTACACAATAATTGCAAAATGGGTTGAAGACTTTGCGGAAGTTTTAAAGAATGCAGTTTACAACGGCAATGTCCAGAGCTATGCGTGGTATTTGGGCATAGTACTCTTAATTCTGGCATTATGGGGGTGGTGAATGATGAATATGATAGTTCAAGCAGTACTCATCTTAATTTATGCCACATTCATGGGCTTTATATTTATGGGTATTGAGAGAAAGACTATGGCGAGGATTCAGAGGAGAATTGGACCTCCATTATATCAGCCCCTTCTTGATACTCTAAAACTCCTGGGAAAGAGAGAAAGCATAACCCATGGCTTCATATATGACTTTGGGCCAATATTTGCATTAGGTGCCAGTATACTGGCATTGATGTTCCTCCCCTTGACTCAAAACTTCCAGCTCTTTAGTTCAAGTGGAGACCTAATTGTGGTTGCCTACCTATTGGAAGTACCAATGCTTGGAATAATGCTAGGTGCTATGAGTTCGGGAAATCCATACTCTGGAGTCGGTGTTCAAAGAGGTCTTTTAACAATGGTAGCAATGCAACTTCCCTATGGTTTAGCATTGATTGCTTTAGTAGAACATTATGGAACTTTTAGCCTTCAGGAGATAGTAAAAGCACAGCAGATTGCTGGATGGAGCATTTTAGTCCCTGCTCTGCTCCTGGCAATGATAGTATTTGATATAGTCTTTCAAGCCCTCCTTGGTTTAGAGCCCTTTGACATAACTACAGCTCCAGCGGAAATATCTATGGGTCCCATGGTGGAATATGGAGGAAAGCAAGCGGCATTATTATTCACACAGCATGCAGTTCAACTCTTTGCCGAAACAGCATTCTTTGTAATACTCTTTCTCGGAGGAGCAAACAATTTACTGGAACTCCTTATTAAGCAGATAGCAGTGCTCTTCATAGCAATATTCATTGCAAGTATTTATCCAAGATTCACCATTGATCAAGCAGCAAAGTTCCTTTGGAAGTGGCCTACGATAATGGGTATAATAGCGGCCCTCCTGGCCGTTCTCTGATAATTTATGTGGGGTGAGTGAGATGGAAAACAATGAAATTAAATACGAGCTTAAAGAGTTCAAGCTCTTTGAACCTCTCTTTAAATGGGCGAGAAAGAAGAGCCTCTGGATAGTTGCATTTTGTACAGGATGTGGCGGCATTGAAATGCCCCCTCTGGCTACGGCAAGATATGATTTTGAGCGTTTTGGTATAATGCCTAATCCTGCACCAAGAATGGCAGATCTA
>QMUB01000191.1 GCA_003663695.1 Thermococci archaeon
AGGAAAAGTTCCTGTTTCAGTAATAGAAATTAGAGATTTTATTTTAAAAGTTGTTAACAATGAAAATCCTCCTTGCTAATAAATTCTTCTATTTAAAAGGTGGCTCAGAATACGTATTTTTTGAGCAGGCAGAGCTTTTAAAAAAAGAGGGCATAAAATTATTTTTTTAAAGAGGCATTCCTAAAATTTTTCAAAAATATTCTTGATTTTTTTCTTATAGTGTTATAAACTATATCTAAGTTATGACATTATTTGTAATAAATTAGATGTAAATGTTGGAAAGAAGGATCAATTTATGTCTCGTAAAAAAATACTTCTTCTCATTATATCAATTTGTGTTTTTTTAATTCTTGCTTATTGGGTAAAATGCAGAGTGGGCATAGACATATTTCCCAAAAGATATCTGTTGATCTTTAAAGAATAATTATTTCTTATTAACCTACCAAAATAATGTAAATTAATTAAATAGTTTCAAATGATTGAAAAATAGAGATGGAGAATGGGGAGAGTTTTGAGAAAAGTTGGTTGTGATTTTAAGGGTGGTTGAAAAGGATATTTCTGATAAAATAAGTCTCTTTATTAAAAAGTTTAAATAAAAAAAAGTTTGAAAAATATCCCAAATTCTCTTAACAGGTGTAGCTGGGTTTATTAAGCACAAGGAAATTGCAGGATTTATATTAGAATATTTTATTAGAGAATTTTAAGAAAATTTAGGTTGGATTTGAATAAAAAAGAGAAAATTAGATATAATATAGTAAAAAGAAAAGATATGCCAGAGGTGTTAATATTTGCAGGAGCTAATGGAAGCAGAAAGGGTTACTATTGCAAATAGTATCCTTAAACCAAATCAGAGATTTATCAATGCCGATGATATTAAAGACAGGAGAAATCTTTCTTATATAGAAGCTGGCAAAAAAGCTCTTTTAATGATAGATAAAGCTATCTCTCAAAAAATAAATTTTTCTTTTGAAACCACAATGTCTGGTTTGGGGTTACTGAAGAGGTTTAAAGAGTTAAAAAATAGAGGATATAATATAACAATCCTTTATCTATTTGTTTATCCTGTAGAGTTGTTATTAGAAAGGATAAAAGAGCGGGTAAGAAAAGGTGGACATAGAGTTGAGTATGAGGATATAGTGAGGCGATACTATAGAAGTGTAAGAAATTTCTGGAAGATATATAGATTTTATGCTAATAAATGGGTTATATTAAATAATAATGAATTTGAATACAAAGAAGTTGCCATAGGAGGGGGAAGGGATCTTTATATAATTGACGATTTTGAATTTAAGATGTTTAAGGAGGTAGTAAAAAATGCGAAAAGTTAATAATAACCCAGACAATATCCCTCTGCACTTCTACAAAGAATTGGTAGAGATTATAGCAAAGGGGCGTAAAGCATCGTATAAGGTGCTTCAGGAAAACAAAAGATTAGGCATTCCCACCCCTTTTTCTCTCCAGGGAGTAATATACTATCTTATGCCTGATGGAAGGATTGTAAGGAAAAGAAAATGATTATCCTGAGTATGGCGAGACCCCAAAGACAAAAGGAAAAGCAGATTGTAAGACATTTGTAGTTCACTTCTATTTTCCACTTTTGCGAAAAAGTGAAAAATAGATGGAGAGGAAAAAGGGTGTTTTGGATAGGGTTGGGAGAGAGGGAGAAGTGTATTTTAGAATTTGGTTAGAAAAGATAAGTATGGTAAAATAAAAAACCTTTTAAGGAAATTAAAAAAATGTCTCAAATCCTCTTGGCAAGTGTAGCAGGATTTATTGAGTAAAAATTGCAGAGTTTCAGTTAAAGAAAAGCTGGCAGGCAATAGAAACCCACTAAAGTCTTTTTTATTAATATCATCTTTATTGCTGGCTGTTTTTTTGAATTTTGATTAAAAAATTCTTGATAGAGACATTTATTTTTTGTATAATATTTACCGATACATCAGTAAATTTTGATACAAATTTACCGATATGATGAATAAAGAAGAAATATTAGAAATTTTAATCGACTGGAATTATTGGGGAAATTACAAAGATGAAAGTATAGAAAGACCAGCTTACTTAAAAAAATTAAATTCCTTCTTAAAAACCGGCGAAATAACAGTAGTAAAAGGCACAAGAAGAACAGGTAAATCCACAATCATTTTACAATTCATAAATAAACTGATTAGGAAAGGTTTGGCTTCCAAAAACACCTTAATTGTAAATTTTGAAGACCCAAGATTCAGAAGTTTAAATTTAGAATTACTCAACAAGATTTATGAAATTTACTTAGAAGAGCTTTTGCCTGAGGAAAATCACTATGTAGTATTGGATGAGGTTCATCAAATAAAAGGGTGGGAAAAATTTGTCCGTTTTTTAAAAGAAGCCAAAAGAGTAAATGTTTTAATAACTGGTTCTTCTTCAAAACTACTATCAGAGGAATACTCTACTCTTTTAAGTGGCAGGCACATTGATTTAAATGTTTTCCCTCTTTCATTTAAAGAATTTCTTGAGTTTAAAAAAATAAATTTAAAAACAGACCTGGATAAAATAAAGCACAGGCACAAAATAAAAAATATGTTAAAAGAATACATTGAATATGGAAGTTTTCCTAAGGTAGTTTTAACTCAGGAAGCAGAGAAAAAGATTATTCTTGAAGGGTATTTTAGAGATATTCTTTTAAAAGATGTTCAGAAGAGATTTAAAATCAAAGAAGTTGAAAAATTAGAAACTTTAGCCAAATATTATTTGACTAACATCTCTACAATCCAGCCTTTTAATAAAGTTAAAAAAGTGGTTAATTTAAGTTTAGATTCTGTAGAAAGATTTGCAAATTATTTTTCTATAGCTGGTATATTCTTTTTTATTCCAAAATTTTCTTATTCATATAAAAAGCAGATTCTTAATCCTAAAAAAGTATATGCTATAGATACAGGTTTAAGAAATGCAGTGAGTTTTAGATTCAGCCAAGATTTAGGAAGATTAATAGAAAATATTGTCTTAATAGAATTAAAAAGAAGAAATTTTGAAGTATACTACTGGAAATCACAAAGAGAAAAAGAAGTAGATTTTGTGATAAAAAAAGATGAGCAAATAAAACAACTTCTTCAAGTTTGTATTTCTCTATCAGATGAGAAAATAAAAAAAAGAGAAATACAAGCTTTAATTGAATGTTCTGAATATACAAAATGTAAGGATTTACTTATAATAACTCAAGATTACGAAAACAAAGAAAAATATGAAGACAAAATGATAAAATATACTCCTTTATGGAAGTGGCTTCTGGAGCCTGCCTGAATTTACTA
>QMUB01000192.1 GCA_003663695.1 Thermococci archaeon
CCCAAGCACTTGAGACGGCAGGTCCCAAATATTCCACGATCCTTGGAGGTTTGACAGGATTTTCAGCACTTGTTTTTGTTATAGCAGAGTTCTCGTGGTTCTTTGGATATCTAGGTGGAATGCCACAGCTCAGCATAAGATTCATGGCAATAAAAGATGAGAAGAACGCAAAGCTCGCAAGGAATGTCGGAGTTGGATGGACAATTCTGGCATACATAGGGGCGCTCCTCATAGGATGGATAGGTATTGCCATCTTTGGACCCACAGGATTAACAGATCAGGAAGCCGTGATGCCATCCGTTATGCTCACGCTCTTTCCACCAATCATAGCAGCCATATTCATCACGGGAGCAGTTGCGGCAATGCTATCCACCGCGGACTCTCTCCTAATCCTATCCGCAACAGAGCTCTCCGAGAACCTCTTAAAGCCATTTGTCTACAAGGATGATTTTGACCCCAAGAGAAGCCTCAAGCTGTCAAGAATAAGCACAGTGCTTTTGGGCGTAATAGCTCTTATAGCAGCATATGTGGTGCCCTCAAACCTCATCTACACGATAGTTGGATACACATGGGCAGGGATAGGAGATACTTTCTCCGTTATAGTCATACTCACACTGTTCTGGAAGAGGTTCCATGGAAAGGCAGTTCCTCCGACGATAATCACGGGTCTGCTCTTCACAATATTCTGGATCAGCTCGGGATTTGATGCCAAGGTTTCAGCAAGGCTGATGACATTTATAGTGACCTCGATAGTTGCAATCCTCGCAACCTATATAATAAAGCCCGAAGAAGGGGCTTGACCCCTTTAATTTTTATATCACTGATGCCTTTTAATGCTCATTAAAGCCTTATTTTGACATATTGCTGGGCAAAAAAGGTTAAACACGCTCTTTCGGAAAGCTTATATAGACTTTTACCGATATGAAACTCGGTGATTGTAAAAAATGGCGCTCGACTACTTTTTTACACCACGTTCAATAGCGGTTTTGGGGGCTTCGAATGATTCGATGAAGCTTGGCTATGAAGTCTTCAAGAATCTGAAGGAGTATGGTGATAAAGTTTATCCCGTGAACATTAAGGACGAGGAAGTTCAGGGGGTGAAAGCTTACAAGAATGTAAAGGATATTCCTGACGAAGTAGACTTGGCCGTTATAATAGTGCCAAAGCGTTTCGTCAAACAATCAGTGATAGACTGTGGCGAAAAGGGGGTCAAGGGAA
Source organism: Thermococci archaeon (assembly GCA_003663695.1). Classification (GTDB taxonomy): domain Archaea; phylum Methanobacteriota_B; class Thermococci; order Thermococcales; family Thermococcaceae; genus Palaeococcus. The sequence goes on from QMUB01000192.1 coordinate 1,219, forward strand.
TAATAGTGATTACAGCAGGATTTGGAGAAATAGGTGCGGAGGGCAAGAAAGAGGAGAAGGAACTAGTTGAAATAGCTCACAAGTATGGAATGCGTATAATCGGGCCGAACTGTGTCGGAATAATGAACACGCACAACCGCATGAACGCAAGCTTTGTGATGAACGCTGTTAAGGGGAGTGTGGCATTCATAAGCCAGAGTGGAGCCCTGGGTGCTGGAATTGTCTACAAGACGATTAAGGAGAATATCGGGTTCTCAAAGTTCATAAGTGTTGGAAACATGGCTGATGTTGATTTTGCGGACTTGATGGAGGCTCTGGCAGATGACGAGGAGAGCAAAGCCATAGCCCTTTACATTGAGGGTGTGAAGGATGGTAAGAGGTTCATGGAAGTTGCAAAGCGTGTAAGTAAAAAGAAGCCGATAATTGCTTTAAAGGCTGGAAAGAGTGAGAGCGGTGCTAGGGCGGCTTCATCACATACAGGTTCTCTGGCAGGGAGTTATGCAATTTATGACGCTGCTTTCAACCAGAGCGGAATTTTGGTGGCTAATTCTATAGATGAGATGCTCAGTATGGCGAGGGCATTCACCCAGCCATTGCCAAAGGGGAAGAATGTTGCTATAATGACAAATGCCGGCGGCCCCGGAGTTCTCACGGCTGATGCGATAGACAAGCACGGTCTGAAGCTTGCGAATCTTGAGGAAGAGACCATGAGGAAGCTTAGAGAGTTCTTACCTCCAATGGCTGCAGTGAAAAACCCTGTGGACATGATAGCCTCAGCGAGGGGCGAGGATTACTATAAGACGGCAAAGCTTCTTTTGGAGGATCCGAACGTTGATATGCTCATTGCAATCTGTGTCGTACCAACTTTCGCGGGAATGACCCCCACAGAGCATGCAGAGGGCGTCATAAGGGCAATGAAAGAAGTGAACAATGGAAAGCCTGTTTTAGGGCTATTCATGGCAGGTTATGTAAGCGAGAAGGCAAAAGAAGTCCTGGAGAAAGAGGGAATACCCGCGTATGAAAGACCGGAGGATGTTGGAATAGCTGCCTATGCTCTGGCAAAGTTTAGCGAAATTAATGAGGAATGAGGTGGTTTGAATGGCAAAGGTAACTGATATGGTTTTAATGGATAAGCCGGGGGAGAAGGTTCTCCTCCTTGGAAACCAGGCAATAGCGCGTGGTGCTTTGGAAGCGAACGTTGCTGTTTACGCAGCTTACCCCGGAACTCCGAGCTCTGAACTCACGGATACCATGGCAATGGTCGCCGAGAATGCCGGTGTCTATATGGAGTATTCAACCAATGAGAAAATTGCCTTTGAGACTGCTTTAGCCGCGGCTTGGAGTGGATTGAGAGCAATGACGGGAATGAAGCACGTTGGATTGAACGTTGCTGCGGATAGTTTTCTTAGTTCCGTTGGAATGGGCGTTGAGGGCGGTTTTGTCATAATGGTTGCTGACGACCCGAGCATGTGGTCCTCTCAAAGCGAGCAGGACACGAGGGTTTATGCGAAGTTTGCAAACGTTCCAGTGTTAGAGCCAAACGATCCTCACGAGGCAAAGGAAATGACAAAGTACGCCTTCGAGCTGAGTGAGAAATTCAAGCACTTCGTAATCCTGAGAACGACCACGAGGAGCTCTCACGCCAGGGGTGATGTTGAGCTTGGAGAACTTCCCGATGAAATAAAGCAAGGAAAAAGGAAGTTCGGCAAGTTTAAGAAAGATCCAAGCAGATTCGTGGATGTTCCCGCAAATGCAAGAAGATTCCACCCAGCAATCCTTGAAAAGATCGAGAAGATCAGGGAAGAATTAAACAACTGCCCATTCAACTGGATTGAAGGAAAGGAAGATGCAAAGGTTGGAATCATTGCTCCCGGTTTAGCTTACGCTTACGTAAAGGAAGCTCTGGCATGGCTCGGCGTTGAGAATGTTAAAGTTCTCAAGCTTGGCACTCCATTCCCTGTCCCCTACAAGCTCCTCGAGCGCTTTATGGACGGTCTTGAGAGGGTTTTA
>QMUB01000193.1 GCA_003663695.1 Thermococci archaeon
TCTTTAGTCTTTGGCGTGTTCTTCGAGAGTGCAATAAGGGTTTCACCGACCTTTGAGGCCTGTTCATATACCCAGAGGAGCATTTCTCTACCTGCTATTTTTAGGACGGGCTTCTCTCTTCCCATGCGTGTTGATTTCCCGCCTGCGAGAATGATTATCATTGCCATCACGTCTTTTCTGATATCCTATTTCCTAAATCGTTGAGCTCCCACACGAGCCAGCCGTTTTCTGTTAACCCCTCTTTATTTTTGACTCCCTTCGCAACCAGTCCGTAGCTTTTCTCCCATCCATCAAGTCCCACGAGTTCGCTCTTTCTCTCCAGATCCTTGAGGATTCCCTTTGCTTGCTTCTCGTTTAGTTCTTTCCATTTGACTTCGATGAAGAGGGCTTTTTTCTCCCTTTCATTCAAAGCTACCAGATCAATTTCCTCACCTCTACGCCACCAGCGGCCGATTTTAGTGAATTTAAACGGAAGCTCCCCCTTTTTGTTCAGCATGATGAGAAGCTGCCTTGCGGCCTTCTCAAAGACCCTGCCAAGGTAGTGGTTGTAGTCTTCCCTGATTTCAGCGACATCAAAGGTTTCCTCCTCAATCCTTGAGAGGTTTGGATAAACGTAGCGGAACCAGAAAGCTAAAAAATTGTCAGCGACATAGTAACGGCCTTTTTTGGAGGAGGGCTTTTCTGTGACAGGCACTTCCCTCACTATTAAATCCGTTTCTATAAGATTGCGCAGGTAAGGGGTTATGTCGGAATGCTTCATTCCGGTGAAATCCTTTATTTCCTTGGGCGTTGTTTTGCCGAGAGCTATGGCTTCGAGTATGCGTTTGTACGTCCTGATTTCGCTGAACTCGTAGCGGAGCAGAAAGTCAACCTCGTCCCTGAAGAAGCTTACGGGATTTGAGAGCTCTTTCTCCAGCCATTCCCAGAAGGGAAGCCTCACCCGGGCGATGTAGAATGGGATGCCATCTGTAAGTCCGTAAATTTCGACGAGCTCTTCCCACTTTGCTTGTGGAAAAAACTCTTTGAGAGTGGGGAACTCCATCGGTTTCAACTTCATTGAGCCCGTCCTCCTCCCGTAGAGTGGGCTTTTGTAGCTCAGCACTTTCTCCGTCATCACGCTGACGGAAGAGCCGAGGAGTATAAGCTTGGTTCCCGAATCCTGAAGGTCGAGGTCAACAGCCCTCTGAAACAGAGAGAGAATCTTGGGGTTTTCCTTAACCATGTTTGGAAACTCGTCTATAACAATTATCTGCCCCTTCAGGGCATGGAGCAATCCCTCCCAGTCTTCTCTTGCATATCTTACCTCGGGAAAAGCCCTCCCTGCAACCTCTCGAAAATGCCGGAGGTTGTCGCCCTCAACCGCGAGATAATATACATGTGGGAGACTTTTAATGGCCTCAAGAACGAGGCGGGTTTTTCCAACGCGCCTGCGCCCGTAGATAACTATGAGCTCGAACTTCCCGTTCATCAATCTTTCCTTTATTGCCTTAAGCTCAGCCTCTCTGTTCACAAAGTGATCCATTGTGATAATCACCATTATCATAATGACGTTTATCATTTTTAAGGGTTTTGTTAGGGTACTACAAAAGAATTGCCAGCATCAAAAGCGTTCCAGCCCTTGTTATCTCAGCTGTTGCTCCAATGCAGTCGCCGTTAATCCCTCCAAAATTATCCAGGCTGAGCTTTATGGTGTAGGCTCCAATTAAAAGCCCCAAAACCGAGAAGATGCTTTTTGGACTGTAAACTACAGCGGGAAGGAGGAGAGCCAAATAGAGCACACTCCCGGCGAGGAGCTGCTTTTTATTCATGGCTTCCATGAAGTAAGAGCCAAGGCCTTCTCCAAGGGGCTTTTTTGTTGCCAGAGCGAGGAGCATTGCATACTTGGAATTGAGCTCCGCCAGAAAGATGGCGTAGAACGGGAGGAGCTGAAGAGAATAAGTCTGGAGGAAAAGAACCATTACAACGGCAAAAACTCCCGCTATGCCTGTGTTTAAGTCTCTCATTGCCTTAATCTTCCTTTCGCGGTCGCCTTTGGTCATTACCCCATCGGCAAAATCAGCCAGACCATCAAGGTGGAGCAGCCCAATGGTGAAATACAGAAACAGAAGGGCGAGCACATTTTTTAGAGGGACGTCAAAATACAGGATTAAGGCGGGTAATGCTGATGTTATGAGTGCTAAAAGAGGAAAGGCCCACACCTCATGCCGTGCCTTTTCAAAATCCCCTTTGAGTGGAATCCTCGTCATGAATGGGATGAGGTTCTTCATATTTTCACCTCGGCTAATTAATCCAATATCAAGCAAGGCTTAAAAAGACTACCTCCAAACTGCCAACTATGAAAAAGGAACACTATAGGATGTTGCTTGTGCTTGTTTTAATCCTGACTGTTTTGTATACCCTCGGCTTAGTCGGTGTGCTTCCCTTTGCTGTCAGCTATTATATCACCATTTTCTTCGTATTCCTGTTCCTCTTCCTCCGATGGCAGAAAAGGCTCAAATAGTCTCGTCATACATCCAGCTATGAACCCCCCAACGGCATCGTCCAAAAACGGTGGGAGGTCTTTCAAAATCCCCGGCTTTTTGGTGTCATAGTAGAAGAAGTTGAAGAGCGCCATCTTCCCGCCAATGTACTCGGCTATGTCAATTCCTATGAGCTCATCCGCCACGAGGTTTACGGGGTCTCCTTCAACTTTGAAGTTCTCCTCTAAGAGTAGAGCAGCTTTTAGAAGGGCTTGGACGTTGATATCGTTTAGATAGAGGAGCATAATCTCTCTAAGCTGCCCCCTAACTTTTTCCGCATCATCTCCAATGTAAAGTTCCAAAGCGGTATCGAGCATTCTCTCAAGGGTTATGCCTTTAGCTTCGAGTTCCTCAATCATCTTCTCACCAGCCTGAACTTCAACCACCAATATCTCTCGCTCTCCTCAACTTCCAATGGCTCCAGATTAAAGCGCCCCTCAAACAGCGGACACTTCAAAACAACAGTATGAAATTCCCCAAATTCTCCGACGGGGTCTATCTCCGGGTTTGCCTCCAAGAAGAGCTCCAAATCTCCGAGGGAAGAGAATGTGTAGCCGAGCCACTCTTTTGAAAGCTTTTCCTTGTTCACGGCAATTATTGAATACTCGAAGCCAGCGTTTATTATCTCCTTCGCAAGCTCAAATGTGTTCCTCCCCCATAGCGGCTCTAAAGCTCTTGTTCCGCTCTTCTCA
>QMUB01000194.1 GCA_003663695.1 Thermococci archaeon
TACTATATGGTGAGCGGTGTAATCGTGCTGCATCACTTCATGAGAAACTATACGATGATAAGGGCCCTTCAAATCCTGAAAATGCGGGGAACTCCCCACGACAGCAACATGAAGAGGGTGAGATTCTCAAGGGAAGGGATTAGGATATACAACGAGGCACCGTTCTGAGGGATTTTAATGAATGAAGATAAACCTAAGAAAGAGGAACTTATAAAAGAGGCATATCGCTTCGGCTATTTCGTGGGTTATAAAGGCCACAGTGAATGGCTCTCCTGGATACATGAGAAGAAGTGGGAGCTCTATGAGGAAGCCAAGAAGTTCGGGATATATGAAGCGGTTAAAAGGGCATATCAGATGGGAAAAGAGGAAGGAGCTAAAAGGAGGGCAACAGAGATACAGAAGGGATTGGGCAAGGAGGAGGGGGGCAAAGAAGGTGTCAGGAAAGCCGAAGAGTTTGAATCAGAAGTTTCTGAGGAGGAGCTTGAGAGGGAGTTTTTGACAATTCTGAGGAGTCCTGAAATACTGGAGCCTCCGGAGCTCTTAAATTTGATAAAAATCCTTAAAAAGCCGGGACTTTTGGACATGCCCCAGCATCTGGGGGAGAGAGGATGATGCAGAAATTTGCATATCATCTTCACGGCTATCAGCCGGGCGATATAATTTATATCCATGACGGTACTGGGTGGGATTCCATCAAGTATTCCGAGAGATTGAGTCCCGTGTCCTTGAAAATCAGGGATGTTGAGGTGAAGGCGAGAAACTGGACTAGGACCCTTATAAAGGCTTATGAGTACACGAATGATGCCCTCGGATCCCTGGAGAAAAAGGTAAGCGTCGATATTGAACCATTCACCCTCTACATGATTTTGAGGTATAAACCGAGGATATACGGGAATATAGTGGAGCTGCTCACGGATAAGGTGGAAGCCGTTCCGACGACACCTTTCCACCCCATAATGCCCCATTTGAGCCTTTTTGAGCAGGAGATTCTGGCTAAGATTTCCTATGACTTTTACACTCCTTTTATAGCCAATAAAGATGTGGTGGGTTACTGGCTTCCCGAAAACGTTACCACTAGAGACACTGCTAAAATGGTAGCGGAAGCCACGGATAAAAACGTTCTCTTCCTCTTTGATGAGAGGCAGTTTGTGGGCTTAAATCTTCCCCAGGCAAAGTACTCGTGCAACACATACAAATGCAACGATAAAATCGGGTATGTGTTCGGAAGGGATCACCAGCTGAGCGATGCATATGCTTTCAACACTTTAAACGTGGATGGGCTGATAAGGGCGGTCGTGGAGGGGAGAGTGGATGTTTTCAAGGAGAATGAAGAGATTCCCTACTTAGTTTACTTGGCCAGCGACTTGGAAGCCCTCTTAAGCAATCCACAGCAGCTTGATCGGTTCCTGAATTGGATCAAGGGTCTTGAAGAGAGGGGAGTTGAGGCGATAAATGCCATTGAATTTGTGAGGAAGAAGAAGAGGGGCGAGTTTAAGTGTCTGGAGGGGGAATGCAGCGATCACTTTAGGATAAATGTTAAGGACTACTCGAGCTGGAGCGATTACTATGATCTGAGCGTCGATGGAAGAACGGGCGATATGAGGTGGCTTGGAGTTAGGAGAGAGGATAACAAAGTTATCCACCGGATGTACAAGGGAAAGAAGGTTTCTCAGCTGTGGAAATATGCCTTTACAAAGCTCTTCAGGGAGCTCAACAGGAGCGTTCGCTTTGGTATTATTGACCTCATTCATCACTATCTTCCGGAAGCGGATGTGGACTCCATAAAGGAGTTTTTAATTAGATACTCCCGCATATTTTTCAGGGAGCACTATGAATACTTTGAAATGGATACGAGCGTTGAGTATGTCACCAAACCCATAGAGGAGATGGACCCGACTCTTGCCCTAAAGCTTGGGAGGATTTATTACATAATGCTCCTTGCAAATCACTCGGATCCAAGGTTCTGGGAGAACATTGACACGAGGGTAACTTTTGGAAACGTCTCTGCAATAAGCAAAGCTCTTATAGAACTCATGACGGTTTATATGGATGAAGGACTGCATGAGAGGGCGAACTACCTTTTCCTGGAGTATATGAAGCTTTTGGCCTTTCCCCAGCTCTACTATGATTATGAGCTCTTTAAAATGCAGGGTCTCGAGGGGTGGGAAACGAGCGAGAAGGCATGGTTTGACAGTCTTAAGAGCGAGGTCCCCATGAGCAGCTACAACGTGGTTACGAGGGCGGCTCTGTATGTTGGCAATGAGGATCTCCCCGACGATTTGAGAAATGCCATCGATGCACTCTATGACCTGAAGAAAGCTGTGGCAGACACCGGGCACATAGGTGGAGAAATGCATGGCGAATGGGAAAACAAGGAGTGGTGCGAACACAAGGGTATGGATTAGAAAGATTTATCTCCTCCTCTCCCCCAAATTATCCCGGTGTTACTATGGAGCGCTTTTTGAAGGAAGCTGAGGTTTTGAATCCGGAAAGGATACTTCAGGATATAGGGGACATATCCAAGTTTCACCGCATTCAGGGTTCGAAGGAGCTCGTTGAGGCGGCTAAGTATATACTGGAGGAGCTGAAAATATGGGGGATTAAAGGAGAGCTCTTTGAAGTATTTTACGATGGAAAGAGCAGATATCTGACGCTAACCTCCCCAATAGCATGGGATCTTGTGTATGCGGAAGTTGAGGTTGATGGGGAAAAGGTTACGAGCGAAAGAACACCCCTCGTTGCCATGGCTCATTCACCGCCGGGAGAGGCTGAAGGGGAGCTAGTTTTGATCAGGGAAGAGAAGGATTGGGAAAGGGCCGAAGGTAAAATAGTCCTGGTGGGATCCGAGTGGCGTGAGAACTACAGAAAAGCCAATGAAAAGGGGGCAAAGGGCTTTCTCATATACAGGGAAGGCACGGGAAATGCATTCCCCTATGTGGGGCTGTTTTTAACGGAGGAGGATTTAAAATGGGCAAAAATCCCTGCCGGAGCGATAAGCGAGGAATGGGCGAAAAAGATAATTTCAAAGCTTAAGAAGGGAGAAAATGTTAGAGCAAGGATTAAAGTCATGAGTAAAATTCCCAAGAGACAGATCCTCCCCATGCTCTATGCCACGATTGGAAAGCCTCCATATATCCTATTCTCCGCACATCTCTGCCATCCGAAGCCCGGCGCCAATGACAACGCGAGCGGGAGCGCAATGGTGCTTGA
>QMUB01000195.1 GCA_003663695.1 Thermococci archaeon
AGATGTCGACGAAGTTGCATGGAGAAATTCAACTTTCATGGTTTTTGTAACATCCTATGCTTGGCTTTTAATGAGGGATGGAACCATATCAAGAATCGACGGAGCAAGTCTAATCATCATATATCTCGGCTTCCTCTATTACCTCTATAAGAAGCATATGACTTTCGAAGAACCTCCAAAAGGGCAGGGAAATCCAAAGAAGGAAGCTATGATAATGGCAATAAGCGGTCTGGCAGTAGTTTTAGGAGCAAGATTGGTCGTCAACAGTGCTGTTAGCCTTGCAAGGGCATTTGGAGTTCCCGAAGTGGTAATAGCACTAACACTGGTATCCATAGGAACGTCCCTTCCCGAGCTCGCCAATGCCCTAACGGCAACCCTCAAAAAAATCCCCAACATAAGCGTCGGAAATGTTATAGGGGCAAACATTCTGGACATCCTCATGGTTATCGGGGTGGCATCCATTATAAGACCCATAAAAGTTGATACAAGCATATTCCATGTTACCATGCCTATAACTCTAGTAGTAATGCTGGTCTTAACGTTTTCATTGCGCTCAAATAACCGTGTTGGGAGGAAAACGAGCCTTGCTCTCCTGGCATTGTATTTGTACTTCCTCTATACACAGTTTTAGAGGATACTTAGGAGGAGAATGCTTTGATACTGCCCCTAAAGAGAGTAAAACTACACAATTGCCAAGCACACCAAAATTATCCCGAACAATATCTTTTAGAGAGAGCAAAACTTTAAAAAGGGACGCCTAAATTTTGATGCAGAGTTAACTTTATATCCTCCCCTTTTAAAAAGCCTATGAGGTGGTAAAAGATGAATCCGTTCCATGAATTAGAGCCGGGACCAGAGGTTCCAGAGGTTGTGTATGCATTGATTGAAATACCAAAGGGCAGCAGAAATAAGTATGAGCTGGACAAGAAGAGCGGATTGATAAAGCTCGATCGCGTTCTCTACAGCCCGTTCTTCTACCCTGTGGACTACGGAATAATACCCCAGACATGGTACGATGACGGTGATCCATTCGATATCATGGTAATCATGAGAGAGCCCGTCTATCCTGGTGTCTTAATAGAAGCGAGGCCCGTTGGATTGTTCAAAATGGTTGACAGCGGTGATAGGGACTACAAGGTCCTAGCGGTTCCAGTGGAAGATCCTTACTTTAACGATGTCAAGGATATAGGAGATGTTCCAAAGGCTTTCCTAGATGAAATCGCCCACTTCTTCCAGAGATACAAGGAGCTTCAAGGTAAGGAGGTCATTGTTGAAGGATGGGACAACGCAGAGGTAGCAAAGAAGGAAATCCTGAGAGCCGTTGAGCTCTACAGGGAAAAGTTTGGAAAGAAAGAGTGATTTTTTCTCTTCAAAATTTTTGGAGGTAAAGAGATGTACAAAGTGCTGACCATCAAGGATGTTGTGAGGATTCCCCCAAAAAAGTTCACAATGGATCCAAGGGAAGCCGCGAGAGAGGAGCTCAAGCTAACCTATGAGGGTATATACGACAAGGACGAAGGTGTGGTTCTAAGCGTTTTGGACATAAAGGAGATAACAGAGGGCAGGATTGTACCCGGAGATGGTGCCACATACCACGAGGTCGTTTTTGATGTCCTTGTCTGGAAACCCGAGCTCCACGAGGTTGTTGAGGGAGAGGTAGTTGATATAACCCAGTATGGTGCTTTCATTAGGATTGGGCCTTTGGACGGTCTGGTTCACATCTCACAGCTCATGGACGATTATGTGGTCTATGATGAGAAGAACAAGCAGTTTGTTGGGAAAGAGAGCAAGAATATACTCAAGCTCGGAGATTATGCAAGAGCGAGGATAATCGCCATAAGCGCAAAGAGCAAGGTTGTTAGAGAGAACAAGATAGGATTAACAATGAGACAGCCCGGCCTGGGCAAATTTGAGTGGATAGCAAAGCAAAAGCGCAGGGAGGGTGAAGCTTAATGGTTAAAGCTTGTAGGCACTGCCATTATCTGACCACGGAGGACCAATGCCCCATATGTGGAAGCAGAGACTTGAGCAATGAATGGTTTGATTTGGTAATTGTGCTGGATCCAGAGAAGTCAAGAATAGGACAGCAGCTGAAGATAAGCGTTAAGGGAAAATATGCCATCAGGGTCAGGTAAAATGGGTAAAAAGGATTTTTATCTAAAACTTCCTCTGGAGATGAGGGAGGAGCTCAAAAAACCTTTGGGTGACCTGGTCAGAGGAGAGCTTCCCCTGCCGTATGTTAAATCCTTTGAAATATTTAAATCCGCCCCCTATCTAATCACAGTTGGAGATGTAGTGACCGAAAATACGGTGAGGCTCGGAATAGAGCCGAATCTGGCAATTTATGATTATAAAACCGAGAGAGAGGAGTATAAGCCCGAAGTTGAGGGTAAAGCCATCGCAATAACAGTTAACAACCCACCCGCCACAATAACGAAAGCTTTATTAAATGCCATCAAAAAATCAGTTGAGCTGATTAGGAGAAACAGACATGTTCATATTAAAGTGTGCGGGGAGGAGGATTTGGCCACAATTCCTGCGGTAGTTTACGCCCCCATCGGCTCCATTGTAATTTACGGACAGCCAAAGGAAGGGGTAGTGCTTATAAAGGTAACACCTGAAACAAAGCTTAGGTTTGCCGAGATGCTTAGGAATATGGAGGTGGTTTACGATGGAGATTAGAATTATCGAAAAAAAGGAGAACAAGCTCCTTGGAAGAAATGAAATATACTTCGAGGTCATGCACGAAGGAGAACCAACGCCATCAAGGAAGGACGTGAAGGGCAAGCTCGTTGCAATGCTCGATTTAAACCCCGAAGCAACCGTCATTCAGTACATAAGATCATACTTCGGTAGCCACGTCTCAAAGGGATATGCAAAGGCTTACGAGAGCAAGGAGCGCATGATGTACATAGAGCCCGAGTACGTGCTCAAGAGGGAAGGATTGATAGAGGAGAAGGAGGAGTGATCACATGGCGGGAAAAAAGAAGGCAACCCAGAAGTGGAAGTACTATGAGGTCAAGGGTGACAAGATCGAGAGGAAAAAGAAGTTCTGCCCGCGCTGCGGTCCAGGGGTTTTCATGGCCGAGCACAAGGATCGCTGGAGCTGCGGACGCTGCGGCTACACCGAGTGGAAGAGGAAGTGATTAAAGGACGCCTTTTTCCGTTTTATTTCTGACATCCTTCGTGTC
>QMUB01000196.1 GCA_003663695.1 Thermococci archaeon
ATAGAAAAAGCCTCACCAGATTGGCTTATTGAAGTTGTTCCCACCTATACAAGCATCTATGTGTATTATGACCCATTGAAAATTGGCTACTCGGAGGTCGTTGAAGCCGTTAAGCCCTTCTTAAATGCAGAGCCTAAGAAAGAGAAAGCGAGGATTATCGAGATTCCGACCGCTTATGGCGGCGAATTTGGGCCTGACATAGAGTTCGTTGCAGAATACAACGGTTTAAGCGTTGATGACGTCATTGAAATACACTCAAAGCCACTCTACCGCGTATATATGCTCGGATTTACGCCCGGATTTGCTTATCTTGGCGGCATGGACGAGAGGATTGCAACACCAAGATTGGAGAAGCCGCGCTTGAAAGTGCCAGCTGGGAGTGTTGGCATAGCGGGGAAGCAGACTGGAATTTATCCTCTTGAGAGTCCTGGAGGGTGGAGATTAATTGGGAGGACACCATTGAAGCTCTTTGACGCAAATAGAGAACCTCCAACCCTTCTGCAACCAGGAGACTACATTAAGTTCGTGCCGATAAGTGAAGAAGAGTTCTGGGAAATTTATGGGGGCAAGGAAAGATGATAGAGCTCCTTAAAGTCCCTTCTCTAACGACGGTTCAGGATTTGGGACGCTTTGGTTATCAAAAGCTTGGCATTCCAGTTAGCGGAGTTATGGATGATTACAGTGCAAGGCTGGCAAATTATTTGGTTGGAAACGATGACAACGCTCCATTAATTGAGTTCGTTCTTCAAGGGCCAACGATGAAGTTTTACTCATCCACAGTCTTTGCAGTTGCGGGGGAAGCTGATGTTTACCTTAACGGTGTTAAAATCGAACCTTGGCAGAGCTATTGGGCTAAGAGGGGAGATGTTTTGGAAGTTGGTGTTTTAAAAAGGGGCGTTTATGGATACATCGCCTTTGCTGGTGGGATTAAATGCGAAAAAATCCTGGGGAGCTGCGCAACTTATTTGAGGGCTAAGCTTGGAGGGGCGCTAAAAGCAGGGGATAAGCTAAAATTGGGGTATGCAATTTTAACCAAAAAGGAAGGAAAAGCTCTTCCGGATGAGTTTAAACCAGAATATCCAAATCAGAGTGAAATTAGAGTAATCCTCGGCCCTCAGCTTGAGCACTTCACAAAAGAAGGAATTGAAACCTTTCTAAGCTCGCCGTATGAAGTAACCCCGAACTCTGACAGGATGGGGTACCGGTTGGAAGGACCAAAAATAGAGCACTCCGAAAAGGGGGCGGATATAATAACCGATGCGATTCCTTTAGGAGCTATCCAAGTTCCAGCGAATGGGAAGCCAATAATTATGCTGGCTGATAGACAAACCACAGGAGGCTATGCAAAAATAGCGGTTGTAGCTAAAGTTGACGTTCCAAAAGTAGCCCAAACAAGAGCGGGAGGAAAGCTGAGGTTTAAAGCAATAAGGGTAGAAGAATCTCAAGAACTGTTAAGAAAGCGAGAGACCTTGTTGAGGAACATAAAAGCACTTTTAGAGGGCAAACTTAGGGCATACAAGATAAAAGCACTTGGAGAGGAGTTCACAGTTTTTGTGGAAATCTGATCCGTCCTCATGTGGGGACGAAAATTTAAATTTTTGTCTTTCTATAAAGACGAAATATTGGAATTTTGTTTTTGAACGAGGACAAAATTTATAAGGATTGAGGGCGCAGGGGAGGGGTGCTGTATCCGAAGAGCGGGTTTTTTGATGCACTTGATAGTTCCCTGAGAAAGGTTATACTCCAAGACCTCTCGGCGTTGAGGGAGATAGATGTGAAATACGAGCAGGAGGCTTTTAGACTGCTTTACTACATAGCCAAGTCCAAGCCCTTTGAAGCCAACTACTCACGAATAGCCAAAAACTTGGGGGTGTCAAAAACCTTTGCCGTTAGATTGGTCTCTGACCTGACCTCGGCGGGTCTTATCCACAGGATTCTGCCGTGCGGAGACGTTAGAAAGGAGCCAAAGCTCTATTTGACCGTCCCTCTCAGGAGATTCTTTGAGAGGAAAGGCTTTGATGTGGAGCTTGGTGCCCTCAGGGAGGAATTCTTCGTGAACCACCTAATTCACATCGCTCCCCTCTGCTATCTCAAAGGGGAAAAGGGCCAAAAAACTCCTGACTTCAAGGTGGGAGACGTAATCATCGAGGTTGGTGGAAAAGGAAAGGGAAAATACCAGAGGCCGGACTACACAGCGGTTGACGGCGTTGTCACAGGAGATAACCGCGTGCCACTGTTTTTATTTGGTCTCGTTTACTAAGAGCTCACCTTGTAATTTTTATCTCTTTCATGAGCTCCAATGGCTCGGGGTTCTTCTCGAAGTATTTCCTTACGGGTGCTAGGAGTTCTACCAAGTACTCCGCAACGGCGTTCTTGAGGTCTAGTGGGTGGAGCTTTCCTTCGGCAAAGTCCTTTTTGAGATCTTCAAACGTCGTGTATGTCGCATCTCCTCCGAACTTTGCCGGTCTGTGGATTATGAACTCCGTAGGCTCTTCTCTAAAGATTATGTGCTCTGCCCAGTCCAAAACCGGGTTGTAGTTAACCTCCTTTGCAGGGCAGAATGCCTTTCTAAGCTTTTGCCTTATTTCCTCGGGAGTGTCGTGTATAAATACCGCGGAGTAGGGTTTGCTCTTGCTCATCTTCATCTGTGTCTTAATTTCCTTAAAGTGCTCCTCCCCTTCTATGGGCCAGACTGGCGGCTCTTGAAGTCCTAGGAGAAGGTGGTGATGAACCGCAACGGGCTTTAACTTTTCCCCCTTCCATTCTAAGAAATGATACTTGAGCCTTTGAGCCACTTCAATTGCTATTACGTGAGCTTTCCTTTGATCCATTCCCGCATGAGGCAGGTTTACTCCTTGATAGAATATGTCAGCAACCTGCATGGCGGGATAGATGAGCTTTGCAAAGTCTATACCCTCCCCCATCTGTCTTCCCATGATTGTAATCGAGCGCATCATCCGTGAGAGGGTAACATTCTTTGAGATGTCTATTACTGTCTGCCAGTAATCACCTTTCTCCAAAATCTCGCTTGCGAGCACAAATTCAACTCTGTCCGGGTCACCGCCCATTGCTTTAATGCTCTGCTTCATGCCCTCTTTGAAGTAGCTCAAAGCAACCTTTTGAATTACTTCCAAATCTCCACCGAGCTTATCATTAATCCAAGAGTGCCAGTC
>QMUB01000197.1 GCA_003663695.1 Thermococci archaeon
GTAACAGTCTCCCAGTAACGAGGCGCCTTTGAGTTCTTGATGGCGCATTTATCATTACCCCACTTGAAATCACCCAGGTAAACATCAACCACACCATCCAAGAGCTCCATTGCCTCACCGCTCATATACATATTGGAATTCCAGAGAACCGGGATAGGAACCTTCACATGCCTTAAAACCTCCAGAATAAAGGGTAAATTTGGTGTCGGTTCACCCCCGACGAAGTTCACATTTTTTGCTCCTCTGGCATATGCCACCCCAATTTTTATCACTACTTCCTCGGGAGAATAGTGAACGCCAACACGCTGTTGACTTATATCCCAGTTCTGACAGAAAACACACCTAAAGTTGCATCCACTGAAGAATATAGTATAAGAAGGAACAAGCTCCGGTTCTTCCCCGAGATGGAGAAAATCGCTTGCAATTAAACTCTCCCTCACGCGACAGTATCCAATGCTCTCCTTCCTGTTTACACCGCATTTGATCTCGCATAGTTCACATTTTTCAAGAATTTTATTTGCTATGATGACCTTTAGGTCCAAGAGACTTTTTTCTGGATTCTCTTTAAACTCTCCTTCTCTGAGCAGCTCCATACCTTTTTTATGAAGCTGCCAGAGCTCCTCAAGAGATGCACCTTCATCAAATTCCACACTCACCTTTTTGGCTTGGAAAAAATTCGGCTCTTCATCTCCTTTCAGAATTGAAAAGTAGTGGGGAAGTGCCCTCTTAGCCTTCTCTATCTCACCAATATCAACTCTTTTGAACCACATACTCATCAAGTAGAAATAGGGAAAAAGTTCTTAAAAAGTTACGTTTATCCGGGTATTCTGGTTGTTGGTTTCGCGTTTGTAATCGGGCAATAATGCCGGGCTTGGAACTTAAAAACCATTCAACCACAAACCACAATCACCGGATGGACAATACTTAAAGAAGGAGAAAATAAAAGCAGGAACCTGCCATTAATGCTCAACTATGAACGTTGGGGATTGTAAAGTGTTCGTTATGAACATCCTAAATCACCAAAATTTTCGATAAAAATGGCTAAACAACAAAGTTTATTTGGCAGTTGGAGGTTAAATAAAAGCGTTTTCTCGAATCGGGGTGGTTAAAGTATTTTGTGAACTCAAAGCTTTTATATAATTTCACCTTTATGAAATACGGTGGTTCTATGAAAGGTTGGTGGGGAAAAATACTTAGGGTTGATCTAACCAACGATAAAGTCTGGGTGCAGGAGTATTCCCCGGATGTAGCACAAAACTTTATAGGTGGTAGGGGACTGGCGGCAAAGATTCTATGGGATGAAGTTAAGAACGTTGATCCCCTCGGTCCGGAAAACAAGCTCGTGTTTGCAAGCGGACCGTTTAATGGTCTCCCGACTCCAAGCGGGGGTAAAATGGTTATAGCAGCCAAGAGCCCATTGACAGGTGGTTATGGTGATGGCAATCTCGGTACAATGGCTACAGTTCATTTGAGAAAAGCCGGCTATGATGCTATAGTCGTTGAGGGAAAAGCAAAGAAGCCCGTTTATCTTTATATCGAAAATGATGACGTCGCCATTTTAAGTGCGGAGGGTCTCTGGGGTAAAGACACATTTGAAACAGAGAAAGAGCTTAAGAAGATACATGGCAAAAATGTGGGTGTTCTTAGCATAGGTCCAGCCGGGGAAAATCTAGTGAGATATGCGGTTGTTATATCCCAAGAGGGAAGAGCGGCCGGGAGACCCGGAATGGGTGCCGTAATGGGAAGCAAGAAGCTCAAAGCGGTTGTAATAAAAGGAACAAAGGAAATACCCGTTGCAGACAAGAAGAAGCTCCAAGAGCTTTCAAGAGAAGCCTATGAGGCAATACAAAACTCACCGGCATATCCATTTTGGAAGAGACAGGGAACAATGGCTGCTGTTGAGTGGACCAATGAGAACTCAGCACTACCAACGAAGAACTTTAGCGATGGAAGCTTTGAATTTGCCCGCTCAATAGATGGATACACAATGGAAGGAATGAAGGTCAGCCAGAGAGGATGCCCTTACTGTAACATGCCTTGTGGAAACGTGGTTCTTGATGCAGAAGGCCATGAGAGCGAGCTCGATTATGAAAACGTAGCTTTACTCGGTTCAAACCTTGGACTTGGCAAGCTCAATGAAGTTTCCGTTCTCAACAGAATTGCAGATGAAATGGGTATGGACACAATTTCCCTTGGTGATTCGATTGCATTCATAATGGAAGCCAAGGAGAGGGGGCTAATTGAGGAAGATGCACCTGTATTTGGAGACTTCAAGAAAGCAAAGCAGCTCGCCCTTGACATCGCATACAGAAGGGGAGAGCTTGGAAACTTTGGAGCCGAAGGTGTAATGAGAATGGCACAGAAGCTCAATGCACATGACTTTGCAATGCACGTGAAGGGACTTGAGATAAGCGGTTATAACTGCTTCATCTACCCTGCAATGGCTCTTGCCTTTGGAACGAGCTCCATCGGTGCCCACCACAAAGAAGCATGGGTTATTGCATGGGAAATTGGAAGCGCCCCAATTGAGGGTGAGAAAGCTCAAAAAGTTGAGTACAAGATCACCTACGATCCGGAGAAGGCTGCAAAGGTTATTGAACTCCAGAGACTTAGAGGTGGTCTCTTTGAAATGCTCACCGCCTGTAGATTGCCATGGGTAGAGGTAGGCTTAAGTTTGGACTACTATCCAAAGCTTCTTGAAGCCATCACAGGCGTCAAATACACATGGGACGACCTTTATAAAGCAGCAGATAGAGTTTATGCCCTCATAAGGGCTTACTGGGTCAGAGAATTTGAAGGGAACTGGGATAGAAAGATGGACTATCCACCGGAGAGATGGTTCAAGGAAGGACTTAAGAGCGGCCCGCATAAGGGACAGCATCTCGAGAAGGAGAAGTATGACACTTTGCTCTCAGAGTACTACAAGCTCAGGGGCTGGGATGAGAGAGGTATTCCAAAGAAAGAGACGCTTAAGGAGCTTGGCCTCGAAGAGGTTATCCCAGAGCTTGAGAAGGTTACGAAGCTTGAGTGATTTTCTTCTTTTCTTCTATCTTCAATGCGAAGATTGTCTTTTCAGCAAAATATCATACACCAACTCTCCTACAGTGATAGCTATCCCCCTTCAACCCATTCCA
>QMUB01000198.1 GCA_003663695.1 Thermococci archaeon
CATAAGGGGAGAATGCCAGTGCCCCCAGAAGAGCATAGAAGCCCATCAAATCCCTCAAATCATCCAGGTTTATCACATACTCCGGTATCCTCCCCTCCTTAATCCATTTAACCCTCTCCAGAGCCGCATCTATTGACATATAACTTGGGATAATCCTCAGGAAATTATCCATGCTCTCAAACTCATCCAGCACTTCCCTAGCTCTTTTTCCAAAGGGGTCAATCATCCACTCACCTTAGGGCTTATTGTAGTTTCGAGCATAAAACGATTATGCTTTTTGATACTTTACCGGTATCTTCTAACCTCAACCCATGTGGAATGATATGCAGATGAGTTTCCATATTCCCCGTTTACCTCATCATTCGTGAGAAAATTGACATTCCAGCCCAGAATTTTGGGCCAAAATGCTTTGTAGAGTACAACGACCCCTTTAGGAACGTCATCCGTAAGTCTAACTTTTGTCTTAACAGCTCCCATCTCATTATAAACCTCCACCAGTTCACCATCTTCAATACCCCTAACCACGGCATCCTCAGGGTTCATATAGAGGTTCGGATCAACTATTCCATGTGTATTGTGATACTGGCTCGTTATGGTCATCCTGTGTGTTGGGCTTAAAAGCTGAAGTCCCCTCCCCTTAATGGGGTTATATTCAGGGAAAGGTGGTAAACCCCTCTTAACAGCCCTCTGAGAGTAAAATTCGATTTTTCCACTTGGTGTGGAATACATGCGGGACTTTTCAGGGATCTTGATAAAGCCCTTTCTCCTGAGTTCTTCAAAGCTCAAGCCGTTTTTTTCAAGGATTTTACGTATTATGTCCTCCTCAGATTCATGCAGATATGGATTTTCAATTCCAAGGGCACTCGCGAGCATCCTTATAACCTCATAGTTGCTCTTCCCGTACAATCGACCGACGGGTTCATTTAAAGCCACGTATCGATGGTAATAGGAATCCGCAATGTCCAGACGCTCGAAGAATGTATTTGCCGGGAGAACAACGTCTGCGAATAGAGCAGTATCCGTTAGAAAGAGGTCATGGACGACAATGAACACATCGTTTTCTTCGAGAGCTTTCCTGAGCCGGTTTTGATTTGGAAGAGAAGCCAGAGGGTTCGCATTGTAAATGTAGAGGAACTTAACATCTCCCCTCTCTATGCTTTCGGCGAGCTTCATCTGTGGAATTCTCCTAATCTTACCTTTCCTGACTCCGCATAGCTCTTGTCGATGGTTTTCATGTCGTATATAAAGCCGAATTTATGACCCACAAGGGCAGGCAGGAGAGAAATTGCTCTCACAGCTTCCCCGCCCATCAGTGAGCGCTGCATACCGTAACCTATATGGATTATTCCCTTTTTTTCTGCGTATTCAAAGGCAAACTCCTCAATCTCATTCCTTTCAATTCCCGTTTCTCTCGCCACTGAGTCCAGTTTGATACTTGACACATAGGCTTTGAATTCCTCAAACCCGAAAGCGTTCTCCTTGATAAAGCCTCTATCATAAAGGTCATTTTCGATTATGAGCTTTGCAACCCCCAAGGCAAAAAGGACATCTGTATGGGGCTTAATCTGGAAGAATTTATCACTTCTCCTGGCAGTTTCTGTTTTTATGACATCAACAGTCCATTTTTCGATACCTCTGGCGAGCATGAAACCATGAATGTTTGTCCAAAAGGAATTTATTCCCCAGTAAACGATTAGCTTCTGCTCTTTGAGCTCCTCGGGATCAATGCCCACGGCGGTTCCATAGGTATCCTTAAGAGCTTCCTGCCCCGCCCTATCACAGATCCCATAGTCCAGCATGGAAGTGTTTAGATAGTGAAAAAGACGGAGGGGGAAGGAATAGTTTATTATACCCCTATCTCCAGCGTATTGATAAACCAGAACACTTTCACTTCCGTATTTATTAATCGTGTCTCCAAGCCTATCTGCCACGATTGAAATGGCTTCCTCCCATGTGGTTTCTTTGAAATTTTCTTTCCCTCTTCGGATTAGAGGTGTTTTGAGCCTCTCCCCACTTGAGAACCATTTCGACAGAAGAGCCCCTTTTGGGCAGAGAAAGCCTCTGGTGATGGGATGATCCGGATTCCCCATTACAATGAGTTTTCCATTCTCGAATTTGCTTACCAATGAGCAGGTCTGACCTCCTCCCCTTTGCGAGGGTTTCACCGGTTTAACCCCTCGCTACGGACGGGGAGGTTTGAGGGGTTCTCATCAAAACAACCCTTGAAAAGGGTTCTTCGAACCCCTCTGGCCGGGTCTTCGGCCAGTTACCCTTACCTCCCGCTAAAGCGGGAAGGCTCGGGGTTATCGTTCTAACTTTGCGCAAAATGTTAAACGCTCCAACTAAATCAGCATTCATTACAACACCCTCTCCACAGCACTTGAATAAACCCCTAAAGATTCTACCATTAGCGTGGCGTTGGCCGCAGAGGGGGCAGGATTGAGAAGTGAAAGCCTCATCAACAAGCAAAACTTCAATACTGTACTCTTCAGCGACCTCAGTGAGACGTTTTATAACGTGATTGAAACGCCAGACGTGAGAGAGGATGAAATTCTGCTTTTTGCCCTTTCCAGGTTCTCTTGTAATATCCCTAGGATAGCCAACTACAATTTTACTCACACCAAGCTCGTAGAGTCTTCTCACGGTCTGTCTGACTGCAGTGTTAATGTAGTGCCTCGCCTGTAGTTTTGCTTTTTTGTACATTCTCCTGAGTTTTTTGCTCGTTTTAGCCCCTGACTTGTTGAGTCTTGACTGGTAATCCGCAATTCGTTTTTGCCAGTAGAAGTCAATGCTTTTTAATGGTCTTCCATTCACGAGAAAACTCTCACCATTTTCAACATAAACAGCCATTAAATTGTTTACACCCAAGTCAATTCCAGCCGTTAGGTTGCCTTTAGGCTCTCTCGGGACTTTGACCCAAGAATTATCCTCTAACTTCTCCTCTACCGTGTAACTGATGTGAGCATACCACTTGCGTTTAACTTCGTCGTAAACAATTTCAAGCCTCCCTTGCTTGCCCTTCAGGTGCATTCTGCCCTTGAATTGGATTTTTAGCCTTCCGAACTTTCCGAGTCTCCTCAGCTCGATGACGTTCCCATCAATCCGGTACTGGTCGTTCCTCAAGGGGATTA
>QMUB01000199.1 GCA_003663695.1 Thermococci archaeon
CATTAAATGCGTTCTTTATGAACTTTGCACCCCTGTCAGCTACAATTCTTAGGCTGGTGTGCTGTGAGGTGCCATAACCATAATACTCCGCAGCCTTTGATAGCGCCACTACGGCATAGCTCGTATCGAGAACATCACTGGACTGTCCGGGAGAATATCCCCATCCATCATCAGGATTTTGATTTTCCAGAAGGAAGTTTACATACTCATCTATGTAGGGGGATAAATCCTCCTCCACTTTACCCGCTGATTCCACCATTGCCATTAAGGCTAGGCTTACACTCTTCGTTTCATTGGAAATACTTTTTGAATCCTTAATAAAATCAACGGCACTCTCCAATACCGGTTTTGCTGTTACATTTGCATATGGAAGCAAGAGCATGGCAATAAATAACAATGATAGAGCACGTCTCATTTTTCACCCTCCCTAATTCCTATAATAGGTTTCTACCAATAAATAAGTTTTTCCTAAGCGGGAGGTTGAATCAAAAAAGGTCTAAAAGGAGTAAAGCATTTTAGTGCTTTATAAACCGATTTTCTCTGCTCACATCGTCCCTCATTATCAAAACTACCCTGCTGGGCACGTATTCATCTTCTATATGATAGCCCGGCAGATATTTAACAAGTTCCTCCGCAAATGCTCTGATCTCTTCATGCTTGGGCATATTGTTTATTGTTAGTCTGTTCCTCGAGAAGCCCACGAACATGTATGCCTTCGCCTCTACGAACATGGGCTTTGCCTTCATGATGAACTTTGCGTAACCCTCGGGGTTGTGCATGTTCTCGTCTTTAACGAGAGTAAGCCTTATGACGGTCCTCGTTGGCAAACCATTCATCAATTCGAGGGTGTTGTTAATCCTTTCCCATCCATCCGGAATCATCGGAACATTTACCCTATTATATGTCTCTTCATCTGGAGCGGTGAGTGAAACATAGAATTGAGTTGGAAGCTTGTCCTCCTTGATCATCTCTTCCAGACGTTCGGGTGCAGTCCCATTTGTGACTATGAACGTTGTGATTCCTCTCTTGTGGAATTCCTCCACGAGATCACCTATCATTGGGTAGAGCATTGGTTCTCCCGAGAGACTTATGGCCGCATGTTTTGGTTCCTGTGCTTCCTGAAGCTTCTTCTTGTTTATGTTATCCACACCCCCGTAGCCCGTTAAGAGCTTTCTCTGGGCCTTTATGCTTTCTTCCACGATCAGGGAAGGATCATCCCATGGCTTTGGAAGTTCGACTCCCAAAAACCCCTCCATCGGACGCCAGCAGAAGATGCAGTTGTGGGTGCACCATGCAAGTACGGGCGTCATCTGGAGGCACCTGTGGGAATGAATTCCATAAAACTTCTGTTTGTAGCATACTCTGTCGTGCTTTATGCTCTCTTTTAGCCAGTGACATAGCTTAACGCCACTGTGATGTCCTACTAAAGCGTAATGCTGCTTTTTAAAGAGGTTGGCAATCTCCTCAGGCATATTAATCTCACTCATTTAGTCTCACCTAATTTTCATAAAGGGGGTCTCTTTAAAAATTTTTGCAACCTGTTTCACTGTCGAAAAATATTTCGGCAATCAACAAAAACTTTAAATACCCTGAGGCTCTACCGCATTTCATGTTGAGTGATATAAAACCAACCCTCCTAATTAAAACAAAGGAAAGGGAATTTGAAATTGACATATTTGAGGAAGAAGAGCCCGTGGAAAGACCAAAAGTGCGCTTTGTCCAGGAAATAAAAAGGATTCATCTTGCCTGAGCGCTTATCACCAGAATTTCCTCAAAGAAGTATCTCTCCCTTGCGGTAATCTCAATATTGAAGCCCTTATTCTTGAGCTTTTCTAGAGTTTCTTCAATCCCTGTTATTGAGGATTGAACTATTTGAACCATGCCCTTCGGCTTTAAGTAGTTCCTTGCCTCATCAATGAATCTGTCCAGAACTTCTCTCCCCCTTTCCCCTCCAACAAGAGCATGATCTATGGGTTTTTCGGGTTCTCCGGGCAGATAGGGGGCGTTAAATGTGATTATATCGAACTTTCCTTCCACATTTTCAAAGAGGTTGCTTATCCGGAATTCCACATTTTTTATATCATTTATCCCCGCGTTCTCTCTAGCCAGTTCGACGGCTTTGGGGTTTACGTCGATTCCAAGAACAAATCTTGCTTTTCTAGCCATGAGAAGAGCTATTATTCCTGTCCCAGTGCCAATATCCAGGGCCAAATCTCCTTCTCTAACCTTCAAATTTCTTGCAAGGAGGAAGGAATCCTCTGCAGGCTCATAGACATCGGGATGGAGCTTGAGCTTAAGTCCTTCGTATTCCAGAATCATAAATTAATGAAAGATGTTGGGGTTTAAAGGGGTTTCCCATGGAAACACCTCAGGGATTGTAGAACCTGTTTTCAAAAGTTACGAAGTTCGTCCATGAAGCATGTGCAAGGAATTTAAATTTCATATTTGGTTTATCGTTCTCGAATGCTCCTTTCTGATGGCTCCATCCCACTACTTTGCCCACAAAGAACGTGTGATCTCCATATTCCCTTTCATCAATAACCTTACACTCGATGTTTGCTATGGATTCCTTTATGCTGGGGGTTTCTATTCGTAAGGAGGGCATCAGAGTTATGTTCATCTCACTGAGCTTGCTTGGACCGCTCTTCGTCCCTGCAATCCACACATCCTTGAGCATGTCTAGGCTTGGAACGCTCACAACAAACTCATTATGAGTTCTCACGAGTCTATGGGTGTAGCGCTTGGGTGATATTGAAACTCCTATCAGCAAGGGCTTGTGGGAGATTATTGTAACCCAGTCTGCTGCCATAACATCAACTTCATCTCCCTTCCCGGAGACAATTAGATAGGTACGCATGGGATACATCAAACGATGCATGGTATCACCAATAATTGGTGAAGCGGGTTCATTAAAAGGGTTGCTTTGGTAGGGCGTTTGTTATTCACAATGTGCTTTGCTGTTTGCTGAATATGTTCAACAAATGAAACGATGGAGGATAATACTAACTCAGAATAATTGTTGAACAGAGAGTGTAAAGGGGGACACGAAGGATGTCAGAAATAAAACGGAAAAAGGCGTCCTTTAATCACTTCCTCTTCCACTCGGTGTAGCCGCAGCGTCCGCAGCTCCA
>QMUB01000200.1 GCA_003663695.1 Thermococci archaeon
TATGAAGAGTGTAAAAATTGCCGATGGAGTTTATTGGGTTGGAGTCAAGGACTGGGATAGAAGGATGTTTGATTCCTTGATACCTCTGCCAGAAGGGACTTCCTACAACTCCTATCTGGTCGTTGGAAGTGAGAAATCCGCTCTCATAGATACCGTAAACCCCGGTTTTGAGGGAGAGCTTGAGGGGAAGATAAGTGAAATCGTGGATGTGGCTGACATTGACTATATTGTGATGAACCACGCCGAACCTGATCATTCGGGTGCAATCCCATATCTGCTGGAAAAAAATGAGAAGGTCATTCTAATCGCAACTGAAAAAGGTGTGGACATGGCGAAGGCTTACTATGATGTCCCCGATAAGAGAATAATGGTCATGAAAGATGGTGATGTCATCTCCCTTGGTGGGAAGACCCTCAGGTTCATAGAGGCACCATGGCTCCACTGGCCGGAGACCATGTTTACCTACCTCGTCGAGGACAAAATACTCTTTCCCTGTGACTTCTTTGGAGCCCACCTTGCGGGAGGCTTTTACGATGATGATGTGCCCAACCTCTTAACGCATGCTCAGAGGTACTTCGGCGAGATAATGATGCCCTTCTCCGCCATGGCTGGAAAAGCGCTTCAGAAACTTGAGAACCTTGAGATTGATATAATCGCCCCGAGCCATGGCCCGATATACAGAAATCCTCGGAGGATAATTGAGGCGTATAAAAGGTGGAGCAGTGGTGAGATAAAGGAGAAGGTTCTGATAGCATATGTAAGCATGTGGGGTGCAAATGAGGCTATGGTAAGGGAGCTTGCTGCACTCTTGACTGCGGAAGGGGTGGATGTGAAAGTCCATAACCTTGTGAACGCGGACATAGGAGAAATTGCCAAAGACCTCGTGGACTCAGCTGTGATAGTTTTGGCAGCTCCCACCGTCCTTGGAGGTGCACATCCCCTTGCTATCTATGCCGCGTACCTTGTAAAGGCTCTCAGACCTCCCGCAAGATATGCGGTGATAATAGGCTCTCACGGATGGCACGGGAGAAGCAAAGATTCCCTCCTTGAGGTGCTCAAGGGTTCAAAGCTTGAGCTTCTTGGTGATCTTGAGGTTCGTGCAAGGCCGGGGGAGGGGGATTATGAAAAACTTCGTCAGCTGGCCCAGCTCATTAAAGAAAAAGTTAGAGGTGGTGTGGAATGACAGAACTCCTGAACAACAGGGAATATAAAAAAGAAAAAATGAAAGAACTTTTGAAGAAGATTCACAAAGGTGAGGACGTGGAGAAACTCAAGGAAGAGTTTAAAGATCTATTAAGAAGTATCTCACCACTAGAAATCCCTCTCATTGAGCAGGAGCTTGTTAAAGAAGGTATCTCTGCATATGAGATAGCTAAGATGTGTGACATTCACGTGGAGCTTTTTAGGGAAGCTGTCTCTGGAGTTGGTGAAAAAGAGAAAGAACTTCCAGATGGCCATCCTTTGAGGACGCTCTATGAAGAGAATAGGGAGATAACAAAAGATGCTGAGATGGTGAACTTATATGCATCAACGTTGGCAACTACAAAGGATGAAAATATGAAAAAAGAGATTCTAGGGGTTCTGAAAGGACTTGCAAACCAATTAAGAGCCATTGGCTTTACCCACTACACCAGAGAAGAGATGCTGATATTCCCCTATTTAGAGAGACGAGGCATAACGGCAGTACCCACAGTTCTTTGGAGAAAGCACGATGAAAATAGAGTTATGATAAAACAGTTTGTTGAGCTCTTAAATAGGGTTGATGAAATGCAGTGGGAAGAGTTTGCAAATACAGTTAAAGAAAAGGCCCAAGAATTGTCAAGAGCAATTATAGACATGGTTTTCAGGGAAGATAATATCCTTTACCCAACTCTTAAGGCCCTCTTGAGTGAGGGAGAATGGAGAGCTATTAAAGAGCAGGAGAATATGATAGGTTACTATAAAGTGAAGCCGGGTGATGAATGGAGGCCTAAAGAAAAGCCCCTTCAGCCATATGAGATTGATCCCACATTAACAGCGGAGCAGATATTGGGCTTACCCAAAGAAATGCAAATGGTTCTTAGAGGTCAAAAACTTGAGGCTGATAGAACAGAGGTTAAGCGAAAGGGTGATCTCGAACTAGAAACCGGTTATCTAAGTATGGAAGAGCTGAATGCAATATTTAAGCATTTACCAATTGACATAACTTTCGTGGATAAAGATGATAGGGTGAGATTTTTCTCAGGTGGAGAGAGGATATTCGCTAGGACTCCCTCAGTGATTGGAAGACCAGTTCAACTCTGCCACCCGCCGAAGAGCGTTTATGTAGTCAACAAAATCCTGAAGGCCTTCAAGGAGGGCAGGAAGAAGGAGGCAACCTTCTGGCTCAAGCTTGGAGAGAAATACGTTTACATCAAATACGTGCCCCTCTTTGACAGGTATGGGAACTACATGGGTACACTTGAGATGACGATGGACACCGAGCCATATAGGAGGATTGAGGGTGAGAAGAGACTTCTGGACTGGAGGGATTGAGAGGTTTGTAGTTAAAGCTGAAGAAGCTGAAAAGATGGAAAATCCTCATGGAGTGGGTGTTAGAGTTCTGCTCAGGAGGGAAAATCTGGCCTCCTCTTCGCTCTAAAGGGCAAGGCTTTCAAGAGAAAAAGTAATCATCCTTTGAGGTTTTAACCATGAAGCTTGGTTAAATTTTTATTTTTTCAAACTTTATATAGAGTGGGTGATTTTATGGAAAAAATTTTTGAAAAAAGGATAAAACGATTCCAGGGGCTTTTAAAAAGAGACAACATTGACGGTGCTGTCATAAGGACGCTTTCAACCTTTGTTTATTTCACGGGAACAAAGTGGCTTAGGCCGGCTCTTTTAATCCCTGTGGAGGGGGAGCCAACAGTCATAGTGGCTAAAGGGGAAGCTGAACTCTTCAAAAGCAGGAGTTGGATTGAAAATGTAGTAGAATTTCAAAAAACGGAGGAGCTCATGGCCAATGTAACCATGTGGATAAAGAAAAACGGGTTCAACACTGTTGGAATGGAGTTCAGTGTTGAGAGAGATGCATATATTTTGTTCTACGAGCTCTTCAAAAAGCTAAACCCTGGCATTGAAA
>QMUB01000201.1 GCA_003663695.1 Thermococci archaeon
ATATGAACTCAAGAATAGACCCAACATAATCAATTTCATAGCCGGAATGGGCGGGGGTGATGTTTCAATAAGGGACTTTGAGAGCATGGTGAACAAGCTAACAAATACGCTGAATAAGGAGAACGTGAGGGAGACCATGTACGTAGAACACCCCATAAAGATAGAAAACCCCTCAGTGAAATTCAGTGATGCTATATACTGCCCAGGCTCTCAGCTTTGTGCCGGGTGCGGTGCTACCTTGGCTATGAGACACATACTCAAGATCTTGGGTAAGAACTCAGTGCTCGTATTTCCTCCTAATTGTGTTTCAGCTTCTCTGGCGATGCACTTCCCCAGCAGTTGGATGGGTGTTCCTTATGTTCTGGCTAATTATGCGGCGGCTGCAGCTTATGCCAGAGGTCTTCAGAGGGCATACAAGTATAGAGGCAAGAAGGTTTATGTTACGGTCATAGCCGGGGATGGGTGTACTGCTGACATAGGACTGCAATCTCTATCTTCAGCCGCCGAGAGCAATGAGCCGATAATATGGATTAATTACGACAATGAAGCATACATGAACACGGGTATTCAAAGAAGCGGCACCACGCCATTAAATGCCTGGACGACAACAACACCTGCGGGAGTTAAGTGGCATGGAAAGAAGGAGGAACCCAAGGACATGATATCCATAATGATTGCACATAGGATCCCTTACATAGCCACGGCGTCTCCATCGTTCCTGCGTGACTTTGAGAGCAAGATAAAGAAAGCTATGAAGGTCGTGGAAAAGGCTGAAGGATTGGCTTACATACATATACAATCACCATGCCCCACTGGATGGAGGTTCCCCGAGAGCAAAACGGTCGAGATAGGGAGATTGGCTACACTAACCGGTGTGTGGCCACTCTTGGAAGTCGATCACGGTACATTTAAATTGAACCTTAAGCCTCGTAAGCTGAAACCCGTAGCTGAATATATCAAGCTTCAGGGCAGATTCAGACACTTAAACGATGAAGATATTGCTATGATTCAGAAGTTCATCAACAAAAGGTGGGAGAAGCTCCTTGAACTTGACGGCAAGATTATGTGGTAATCTGGGGGATGCAATGTGAGTGAGTTCGATATAGAGCACCTGAAATATCTGTTCGAGCCCCGGAGTGTTGCGGTTATCGGTGCCAGCAGAAACCGGAAGGCATGGGGACACGTAATCCTGAAGAATATAATAAACTATGGATTCGAGGGTAAAGTGTATCCGGTAAATCCAAAGGCAGACAATCTTTTGGGATTGAAGTGCTATCCAGACATTAGAAATGTGCCTGGTGATGTGGATGTAGCCATCATTGCCGTGCCAGCAAAAATTGTTCCGCGTGTTATGAAAGCATGCGTAGAAAAAGGAGTTAAGGTAGCGGTTGTGATTACTGCAGGATTCAGTGAAATAGGGTCCGAAGGTAGGGAGCTTGAAAAGGAAGTGGTAAGAATTGCTAAGAAGGGCAACATCAGGATTGTGGGCCCTAACTGCATGG
The DNA here is from genome assembly GCA_003663695.1 of Thermococci archaeon. GTDB lineage: Archaea > Methanobacteriota_B > Thermococci > Thermococcales > Thermococcaceae > Palaeococcus. The sequence continues at coordinate 1,503 of QMUB01000201.1, forward strand.
GATTATTCGTTGCCAAGAGCAAATTTGACCCCGCATTCACCACAATAGCGCCTAAACCAGGAAACATAGCGTTTATATCACAGTCGGGCGCTTTTGCAGGCACTATGATGTACTGGGCAACCATGAGGGGCATAGGGTTTAGTGCGGCAATATCCGTGGGCAATCAGGCTGATTTAGAGTTGAGTGATTACCTAATGTATCTGGCCGATGATGATACTACAAAGGTTACCATAGCATACATAGAGGGTGTTAAGGATGGTAGAAAGTTCATGAGGGCGCTTGAATATTATACCTCAAAGAAACCTTTGGTCGTCATGAAACTGGGGCGCACCTCAAGCGGTGCCAAGGCGGCATCATCGCACACCGCAGCCATGACAGGTAGGGATGAGCTCTATGACGTGGTGTTCAAGAAATATGGAGTTATCAGAGTTTATGAGTTTGATGACATGTTTAACATAGCTCGGGCATTTGCAAACCTCCCGCTGCCAAAGGGCGATAGAGTAGGGGTTGTATCCGCTGGAGGGGGGTGGTGTGTGGAGGCTTCTGATGCTCTTGAAAGCTTGGGACTTAAGCTCCCTCCTTTACCAGAGCATGTGATAAGGAAGATGGATGAAATTCTCCCTCCCTTCTGGAACAGAAGAAACCCCATGGATCTCGTGGCTACTATAGATCCAGAACCCTTTAAAACTGCTACAGAGCTTTTGATGAAAGAGGATCATTTTGATATATTGATGCTTTTAGGTTATGGAAATTTTGGCAGAATATCAAACCTACCATTCATTATACCTAAAGAAGATGCAGTAGCCAAGGAAATAGCGGATCTTGTTAAGAAATATAAAAAACCTCTCGTTGCTGTCAATGTATTTGGCAAGGAGTTTAGCAATGTCAGGGTTTTTGAGGAAAACGGTGTTCCAGTATACCTGTCCATCGAGAAGGCCGCAAAGGTCGTGAAGGCTTTAGCTGACTATGCACATTATTTAAAATCGGTGCAGGAGGGAGAATCAAGCAAATAGCGTAACTCTATTTTTTATTTTGGAGTGATACAGATGAGCTTTAAAAGAAAATTTAGAAAGAGTCTCTTTGAGTTTGAGAGAAAGAGTTATGTCAAAGAGAACATTCCCAAGAATCTCCTAGATTGCTCTCTTGGTACAAATCCCTTTGGATTTCCTGAAGAAATCTTAAAAGAAGTAGAGCTGGAGAGCTTCGATCTCTCAAAGTATCCCTCTCCATATAATGATCTCTTAAGGGAAAGCCTTGTTGAGTATTGGGAGAGGGCTTTCAAGAAGGATGAGGTATTCATTGGAACAGGCTCTATGGGCTGTTTGGAGAAGATAAACAAGTTTGCAATATCTGAAGGCTCTCGCGTGCTGGGCTATGCTCCACAATTTCAGGAATACATAACTGAAGTTAAGCTTATGGGTGGAATCTACGAATACGTGGTACTTAAAGAAGAGAAAGACTTCGAATTCGTTCCAGAGGATCTCATGGAAAAGATGCAGGATAGCCATGTATTGATTTACATAAATAATCCGAACAATCCTACTGGCCAAGTGATTCCG
>QMUB01000202.1 GCA_003663695.1 Thermococci archaeon
ACAAGGGCATTCTTGGGCTGGGTAAGGATCTTCACCATATCATCGACCCTCAGATCATCAAGACTTGCTATTACCGGAAATCTCCCAATAAACTCAGGTATGAGACCATATTGAACCAGATCATCCGGAGTCACATGCAAAAGTATTTCCCCCAATCTCATATCGTGTCTGCCTTTTACTTCAATGCCAAAGCCCATCGTACTACTCTGAATCCTCTGAAGTATGATATCTTCAAGGCCGTCAAAAGCCCCGCCCGCAATGAAAAGAATATTGGTGGTATCAACCTTTATGAATTCCTGATAAGGATGTTTCCTACCCCCTTGAGGCGGAACGTTGGCAACTGTTCCTTCAACTATTTTCAAAAGGGCTTGTTGAACTCCTTCACCAGAAACATCACGAGTTATAGATGGATTCGGGCTTTTCTTAGCTATCTTGTCTATCTCGTCTATATATATTATTCCGTATTGAGCTCTCTCTATGTCAAAGTGGGCAGCTTCTAAAAGCCTTAACACCACGTTTTCAACATCTTCACCGACGTAACCTGCCTCGGTCAAAGGAGTCGCATCTGCTATGGCAAAAGGCACATCAAGGATTTTCGCAAGAGTCCTTGCTAAAAGGGTCTTACCAGTCCCTGTAGGACCAATAAGAAGAACATTACTCTTCTCTATTTCGACATCGGACGTATCTATCCCATAATATACCCTCTTGTAATGGTTATAAACAGCAACGGAGAGCACTTTCTTCGCTCTTTCCTGACCTATAACGTATTTGTCGAGTTCTGCTTTGATTTCTGCCGGAGTGGGAAGGCGCTTAACGTTGGCTTTTCGCTTCATCTTATCCGCCTGAAGCAGATCATAAAAAACCTCAATACATTCATTGCAAATATATGCATTCGGTCCAGCTATGAGCCTTTCAACTTCATCCGCACTTCTGCCACAGAAAGAACAGTACTTCTTAGCCATTACCTTACCTCCTTTTGTCACTCTCTGTCCAAAAGTATATAACCTTTTTCGGGGAATTGTCCAATCCCCACGTGTCTCCTCGAATCCATCAATGTGAGCTTTATTTTAACCGGAAAATCCCCCTCATTCAAATAAATCTCTACTACCTCCCATATACTCATCTCATCACCTTTCACATCTTTTAATATCCATTCATCGCCCTTCCTTCTATAAACAAAATATCTTCCATTCCAGACTTTGAAAAATACCTTATACATCCTATCCCCAATCTCTATTTCCAGCTCACAGGAATCTCCGACAAAAGCACGAGCCTCTCTTTCAAAAGCGATGGATAGCGCTAAACCATCGTTCAAAGGCAGAAGCTTCAGATATTTAAATGGAGGATTGCACTTAAACTCCTTTGCATACACCCAAAATCCCTCATCCTCAACACCATTTAAATTCATATAATCTGCATATACGACCCGCAAAACATATCTCTTCTGTAAGGCACTCTTCACGCTCTGTATCTTCGAAACGTCTTCCCCAAGTACATTCAGCAGTGCTCTCATTATCCTGTCAAAACTATCGAGCATTTTCAACGATTTTTCATCACCCTTCTCAAGAGCCCTATAAAACTCCACATCAGCAAGATAAGATAACAGATTTAAAGCTCGATTCCTAGACTCCTCACTCAGATAAGGCTCTGCTTTATTAAAGATTTCGAAAGCTCCCATCACCAATTCCCAACCCTTAAGGATCGCTCCTTGAGAAAACCAATCATCTAAATTTTCCACTTCAGATGATCTCACCATCCTTACCCTTCCTGTAACATTTACCTCGCTCGGAAGCACTAATTTTACAAATTCATCATCAGATAAAGCCTGCAAAATAGCACGTTTTACGTCATAATCCAAAAAAGCCCAATACAATGCATTTATCCTTAAAGCCACAAAGTCTTTTCCGGCTCTCTGCAACCGATGAAGATCACTCATGAAATTTGCCAGGTCTTTCTCGGTCCTTATCTTCAACAACTTATCAGAAAGTTCTACATCCACGGGAAAGGCTTTTATCCCATTGATATAGGAAGGTGAAGGGAAAATCTTCCAGCTCGCAAAAATCCAATCCACTTTCATGTCGCTCAAAATATCGAGTAAATCTTGAGAAATATCGAGCATTGGAGGAAAAAATCCCCCAACAGAACCAAAGATCGTTGAAAGCTCTTCATAAGAAACAAAAAGCTGTCGTTTTACTACCTCCTTCATTCCTCTTGAAATGAGAAAAGCTCCTGCACAATCGCAATCAGGAATAACAGCGACATCGAACTTCCTGTATTCATGAATTGCTATAAGCTTTCCCAATATAGAAGAAGCCATCATTCTATACAAGGCTATTATGGTATCGAGAGATGCTCTTTTGTTTATATCCTTTTTAATATTCGGTGGCAGCCAATTGTAGTTCCACTCCTGAGCGGTTCTAAATGCTCCGTTTGGCGGAGCAAAAACTCTTAAGAGCATCCCTTTATAATTCTCATCCATCAACTTATCGACACCTGTTGTTGAATAATCCCTAATCTGTTCCAAGAAGGAATTTGAAACCGCGAGTACTAACCTCAAATCCGCCTTTTTCGATAGAAGATCCGATAAGAAATAAAGATCAGATAAGAGGATTCTAACCATGGGAGAGGAATAAAAATCATCACCAGGAAGCTTCTGGAGAGGAGAATGGTACTTCATCACAATCATTAGTTTCAAAGGTGGGAGCGAAGGATTCCCCTGTTGTGCCATAGAAAGCGCTCGCCCCGCATCGAGGGCGAGCGCGAGCACCGAAACCACTAAAAGCACACAAAACACTATTATTCTTCTCATGAGTATTAGAGCCTCCTGACTACCTCCGAAATAATCTTTGACATTGCCCTTCCTGCTCTTTTGGCGTTTTCAAGCACTTCCTCTGCTGTCAGCGGTTGCAAATTATCAGGATCACCCATGTCAGTTATTGCAGAAAGCCCTAAAACTTTCAATCCACCATGCTTTGCAACTATAACCTCAGGTACAGTAGACATTCCAACTGCATCAGCACCCAATTTCCTCAACATCCTGTATTCGGCAGCAGTTTCA
>QMUB01000203.1 GCA_003663695.1 Thermococci archaeon
AAAAAACTGCCGAAGTTTAAGTTTATTTTCTTTCATATAAACCTACAAGTTCACCTTTCTGGATAACATGCCCTTCCATTGCCCTTTCAAGATCTCTCTTGCTCGCACCTGGCATTAGATTCAGCTCGGTATCAAGGACGTAGACTTTGAAGTGATAGTGATGAACTCCATGTCCCCGGGGAGGGCACGGGCCATTGTAACCTATCCTTCCAAAGTCGTTCCTCCCCTGAACCATTTTTAGGGGAGAACTTATGTTCCCGCTCTTTGGAATGCCTTCCGGTATCTCCCCCACAGGGGGGATGTTCCAAGCCACCCAGTGTACAAAAGTTCCTATAGGAGCATCCGGATCATCCACAATTATGGCAATGCTCCTGGCATTCCCGCTTATCCCTTCGAGCTTCAATGGAGGACTTATATCCTGCCCCTCACATGTATATTTCGAGGGTATGAACTCACCATTCCCAAAAACGGAGCTGACCTTTACTCCCATATCCATATCTCCACCTCCGGAACATCCTGTTGCCAAGACAATTATTAAAATCGCCATGGGGATTAAAACCTGCTTCATGATTAAAAGTAGCTTTTAAAACGTAAAAATATTTTGGTGTATGGGTTTCATGGAGCAAAGGTTTTAATGGATAATGCCTAGGAAGAGATGGTGATATTATGGATCTTAAAGAAAAGGTAGTTCTTGTAACAGGTGCATCCCGAGGGATAGGGAGGGCAATAGCAGTTGCACTCGCTCAAAAAGGTGCCAGAGTTGTCATAAATTATGCTCACGATGAAGGAGGAGCCAAGGAAACTGAGAGGCTCTGCAGAAGACATGGCGTGGAGACCCTTCTTGTGAAAGCTGATGTAAGCAAGAGGGGAGAGGTTGGAGCGATGGTCTCCAAGATAGTTGAGAGGTTTGGAAGGATAGACGTACTCATCAATAATGCGGGAATTCTCGGAGATGCTATAAAACCCACTGACATAACGGATGAAGAATGGGATGCTGTTCTGAATGTAAATTTAAAGGGAGCATTCATAGCCACCCAGGAAGTCCTTAAACATATGAAACGGGGCAAAATAGTGAACATCGCCTCAATAGCAGGCAAAGATGGTGGAACTGTTGGAGCACACTATGCTGCATCAAAGGGAGGACTGATAGCACTCACATTTAATCTGGCAAGACACCTTGCACCGAATATCCTCGTGAACGCTGTGGCTCCGGGGCCCGTTGACACAGACCTGATAACATCCGAGATTAAGGAGAAGCTTAAAGGGCTCTCCCTCACGGGTGAAATAGCAAAACCAGAGGATATTGCACATGCAGTAATATTCCTCCTGGAGAATGATCACATAACAGGAGAACTCATAGACGTGAACGGTGGGAGGTTAATGGATTGAAGGGAGGCATATGAGATTTCTAGCAATTTTTCTCTTAATTTTATTTCTCCCAGGATGTCTCGGCGGAACAAAAGAGGAGAAAAGGGGGGATGAAATAGTGATCATTTATGATAACAGGGGTTTTGGTGAGCTGGAAGGTTCGTGGGGATTTTCTGCTCTCATCAGATTTCACAATTATACCATATTATTTGACACGGGGGGAAATGGCAGGATTCTGCTAAACAACATGAGAAAATTGGGAATTGACCCAAATGAGATCCAATACGTATTTCTATCCCATATTCATGGGGATCACACAGGTGGACTGTGGGACTTCCTAGAGGAGAACTCAAACGTTACCGTTTTTCTGCCTGTTTCATTTCCAGAGAATTTTAAGGAAAATATTAAAGCAAGAGGTGCCAAGGTTGTTGCAATTTCAAAACCTGTTGAAATTCTTCCAGACGTATACTCAACGGGGGAGATGTTTCCTGTAGGAGAACAGTCCATTATTCTAAACACATCAAAGGGAATCGTGATTATCACAGGGTGCTCCCATCCGGGAGTAGTTAGGATAGTAGAGAGGGCGGAGAATATAACTAAAAAGAAACCATATTTGGTTTTAGGAGGATTTCATCTGTTTGGAGCCAATAAAACAGAGATAAAGGAGATCTCGAAGAAACTCAAAAGCTTGGGAGTTCAGAGGATAATGCCCTGTCACTGTAGTGGAGATGAGGCTAGAAAAATATTTGCCAAGGAATTTGGAGCGAATTACATAGACTGCAGAGTAGGAAAAAAGATAGAAATCTAGGGTATTGTGAATATTCTTATTGTATTCGTTCCTACGGTTTTCCCTATTGGCTTTCCTTCCGTCAGGAGCACTGTATCATCAGCTTCAACTAAACCTAGACCCTTTATCAATCGTATAATGTCATTCTCATCAAATTCTTCTTCCATGCAGAAGGGGTAAACCCCATAGGAAAACATTAGTGTGTTACATACACTCTCATCGGTTGCAAAGGCCAAAATCCATTGTTTGGGCTTAAAGCGTGATATTAAGCGGGCAGTTAAGCCGGTTTTTGTAGGTGTCAGTATGTACTTAACATCCACCGTGCACAGGGCATCTATGACGCTCCGGGTTATGGCTTCCTTTATGCTCCCCCTCTTTGGAAAGCTCGAGAGAATATCCCTTATTCTCTCAAGTCTTATTGAGTCCCTATACTCCTCCGTTGATCTTGCTATCTTCGCCATCATTTCCACGGCTTCAACAGGATACTTACCCACTGCAGTTTCCTCCGAGAGCATCACACCATCCGCACCATCGAGGATCGCGTTTGCAACATCCGTAACCTCTGCTCTCCTCGGAAGTGTGTCCTCCGTCATTGAAACCAGCATTTGAGTTGCTACTATCACAGGCTTCGCGGCAAGATTAGCTTTCTTTATAAGCTTTTTTTGAAGCACAGGAAGTTTTTCTATTGGAGTTTCAACTCCAAGATCTCCTCTAGCTATCATGATTCCATCAGCGGCATTTAGTATCTCATCAAAGTTTCTAACAGCATCAGGACGCTCTATCTTAGCTATCACAAATTTTTGAACTCCCTTTTTTTCAAAAAAGCTCTTAACTTTTAGAACATCATACACAGA
>QMUB01000204.1 GCA_003663695.1 Thermococci archaeon
AACACCCTATCTCCTCCGCAAGATGGGGGCTAAGGTTGTTACCTTGAATGCACAGACGGATGGTCATTTCCCAGGAAGAAAATCGGAACCCAGATATGAGAATATAGCATATTTGAGCAACCTCGTCAGGGATCTGGGAATGGACTTGGCAATTGCCCAGGATGGAGATGCCGATAGGATAGCGGTCTTTGATGAGAAAGGAAACTATATCGAGGAAGATACCCTCATAGCCCTCTTTGCAAAGCTCTATGCTGAGGAAAATAAGGGAGGGAATATTGTGGTTTCCATAAACACCTCCTTCAGGATAGACAGGGTCGTCGAAGAAGCTGGGGGAAAAGTTTACCGGGTTCCTCTGGGGCAGCTCCATGACGGGATCAAGAAGTACGGGGCGATTTTTGCAAGTGAACCATGGAAGTTTATCCATCCAAGATTTGGCCTCTGGATTGACAGCTTTGTAACAATCGGACTCCTCCTCAAGATCATAGATAAGGAGGGAAAACCCCTCTCCGAGATAGTAGCCGACATTCCAAGGTATTACCTAGTAAAAAAGAACGTCAAATGTCCAGACGAGCTGAAACCAAAGGTCATGGAGACTGTAAAGGAGAGGCTTCAAGAAGCACTTAAAAATGAGGTCGAGGAAGTTTTGACGATTTCAGGAATCCGGCTTAATCTGGAGGATGGTTCATGGGTTCTTGTGAGGCCCAGCGGGACAGAGCCCAAGATTAGGGTCGTTGTTGAGGGGATAAGTGAAAAGAGGAAAGAGGAACTCTTTGATCTGGCTTACAGTCTTGTTTCAAAGACCGTTTCCTCTCTATCTTAATTTATACAAATCTTGCGGGACGGAGCGTCTTTAAGCTTATGCCCTTCTCTGTTATTCTCAATTTGAGCCCCTCCTTTGCCACGATGGTCTTTATTCCTGTAACATTCTGAATAAATTGAGCTTCTTTGTAGGGGTTTGCGAAGTGCATCTTCATCCCCACATGGCTTATAACAAAGAGTTCAGGTTTTTCCTCCATCTTCTTGAGCATGTAAACGGCGTCTTCTGTCGTCATGTGATATGGTATTTTCATGTCCTTCGGTCTCGTTACTGAAGCTATAATGATCCTAGAGCCGCTGTATATCTCTCGCATCTCATCGAAGTATTCCGTATCGGGTATATAAGAGATAATACCTTCCTTGGCTTCCAGACGAAAACCTATGGTCGTGGGATCTGAGTGGATGGTTGGGGTTATGGTCATTTTGTCCTCACCAAGGAATATTTCGTCCCCCGGAACTGCTCTATAGACTTTTTCTAGGGAATTGAGATGATACTTTGAAATAGCAGGAGTATGTGTTTCATCTCCTTCTATAACACTTTTTGATGCTATTAGAATTCCTCTCTTTTTTGTAACCCCTATAGTCATCCCTTCTACCATAACTTCGGTATCATTGCAGTGATCAACGTGCCTGTGTGAAATGAATATGGCGTCGAGCTTTCTGGGATCCAGTTTATAGCGCCATGACCTTATCAATGCTCCGGGGCCGGGGTCAACATGTATTCTTTTATCAGCGCTTAAAAAAAGCCCCCTGTTGAGCGAAATTGTGTTATAGTTATGAATCTACCGCCGCCGCTTCCAAGGAATACTATTTCCACAATTCTCCCTCCCTTTCTTTTTGCAGATGTTCATGTATCTTACGGGCGGGTATATAAGGTATTTGGCTACCCGAACAAAATGTATAACGTACACTCCTGTTCAACAAAATTTATGAGGTATATTTCATGTTTTTATCTGGGTCTGCATGTATATCTTAGTATAATGATGTAATTTTTTGTTATATTTTGTGTAAACTAATGCATTATTGTTTAATATACCTCCTCAATGAATAACCAAAAGTGTTTTATAGTTGTGAAAGATTTTTTGATAATGCAAACAACACTGTGGGGTGAAATTAGATGGAGTTAAAACCTTATATTCCACCTGAAAAGTCTCTACCCGAATATACTGTAAAGGCTTTTATTCTGGGTGTTGTACTGGCAATAATAATGGGTGCAGCAAATGCATATCTTGGAATGTATGCGGGTATGACCGTAAGTGCGAGCATTCCCGCAGCGGTCATATCAATGGCAATTCTAATGGCGTTCAAGGACAGGAATATACTGGAGAATAACATGGTTCAAACGGCAGCTTCAGCAGGTGAGTCCCTTGCAGCGGGAGTTATATTCACTTTTCCAGCTCTGATTGTGCTTGGTGAATACACGGAGTTCCCCTACTGGCTGATCACCATAATAGCAGCATTGGGCGGTTCGCTTGGAGTTCTCTTCACGATAGTACTGAGGAGGGCATTCATAGCCGAGGAGAAACTACCCTACCCCGAGGGTACAGCATGTGCCGAAGTTCTCATTGCCGGAGATAAAGGAGGTTCACATGCAAAGCCAATATTCTACGGTGGTATCTTTGGAGGTCTCTATAAATTCCTTGGAAGCTCTGGGCTGTGGGCAGGGACAGTTGAAACAGCCAAAATGGTCGGTTCAAGAATATTTTATATAGGAAGCGATCTCTCAGCAGCCCTTGTGAGTGTGGGATATATTGTTGGGCTCAACATAGCATTTTTGGTCTTCCTCGGCGGTGCAATAGCCTGGTTCATAGCAATCCCACTTTATGTGGCAAAGACGGGAAATCCACATGGATTGAGCCTCTTGGATTTGGCTTGGGTAACATGGAGCACAAAGATCAGGTACATGGGCGTTGGAGCTATGGTCGTCGGTGGTTTATGGAGCCTAATAAAACTCAGGGGCCCGATTTCGAGGGGTATAAAGGCTGGTCTGGAAGCTACAAAGCACAGGCAGAACGGAGGAACACTTTTAAGAACTGAAGAAGACATGCCAATGAACAGCGTTCTACTGTTGATTGCAGCATTCATAATACCTCTATTTCTACTATATGCTCATGTAATTGGTTCCATAGGAATTGCCGCCCTTATGGCGGTAATAATGCTCATAGTGGGATTCTTTGGAAGTGCAATA
>QMUB01000205.1 GCA_003663695.1 Thermococci archaeon
CTCGAGCTTTAACTGATCTCCCTGCAATTTCTCTCTCGCTTTCTCAACTATCTCCCTGGCCAGTCCAAGACGCATAGCCGTATCAATTCCCCAGCTCCTTCCCGGCACTCCAAGTTTGAATCTGTACAATGGGCTCATGCTCTGCGGATCAAACTCCATTGTAGCATTTACTGCAAATCCTGTCCCATGAGCCCATCCCTTGAGTGATGTGAGGTGTGTGGAAACAAAAGTCTTTGAAGCCCTTGGTCCAATATACTCGAGAAGAGCTTCAGCCAGAGCAGAACCCTCCACAGGATCGGTACCATCACCAATCTCATCTATCAGGACGAGAGATTTGCTGTTAAGCATAGACATGATCTTCTTGAGCCTTTCAATCCTTGCAGAGAATGTACTCAAAGAGCGCTCGATGGATTGATCGTCACCTATGTCAACAAGTACATCGGAGAAATCTGGTATATTCGTATCACTCTTACATGGAACCAGAAGTCCAATCCTATCCATTATAACAGTCAGACCAATTGTCTTTAAGGCGACAGTTTTCCCCCCAGCATTTGGACCTGAAATTACTACTACCCTGGTGTCTTCTCCACAGTCCACATCAAGTGGTACCACTCCATGCTCAATTCCACTTGTTTTGAGCTGTTTTTCCAGCAATGGATGTCTGGCTCCCCTGAGAGTAAACCTCCCTTCATCGAGATGAACCGGTTTTGTACAATCAAACTCAATCGCAAATCTTGCCCTTGCAAAAACAGCATCAAGGTCGACAAGACAACTTTGATTAGCACTCAACTTCTCTCTGTATTTATAAACAATCGAGGATAGTTCCCTCAGTATAGTATTCTCTTCTCTTGCCTCTTCCCCTATAAGCTCCTCCAGTCTGTTATTCTTCTCCACAAACTCGAGTGGCTCAATATAGAGAGATGCTCCACTTGCAGAGGCCTGATGAATTACTCCCTTTATCCTCATAGCCTCATCCCTTGGCACAGAGACAACGTACCTCTCACCCCTGAGAGTCACAAATTCGAGCTCCCGTCTCCCACCAAACCTGCCTATAAATCTATTAAAATCCTCTCTTAACTCATTTCTCAGGGAAACTATCGACCTTCTGAGTTTTGCCAGCTTCTGTGTTGCCGAATCCTTTAACTTCCCCGTATCGTCAATAGCCTTTCCTATCCTACCAACAACATCTTTGCACAACTCAAATCTGCTAGTATAGCGGGCAAGATGTGGGAATCTATCTTCCTTTCTGGAAAGAAATATTCTCACTTCACCGGCAGTCTCTTCGGCTTTCGCTATAAGATTGAGTTCTTCTCCATCAAGGAGAACTCCCTCCGCCCTTGCTTTTGCCAGAACCTTCAGGCTGCTTCTCCATCGCGAAATGGGAAAAGATTCTCCCCCCTGCAAAAGCTCTCTTGCTTCCATTATTTCAGATTGTGAAAGCTCAATATCCTGGATATTATTTAGTGGTACGGCATCAAGAACCTTTCCCCTCGCCTCCTCACTTACAGCATAGGAGGCAATTACATTGAGGACCTGGTTTAGCTCAAGCTTCTCCTTTAAATACAGATATTCTTCCTGATCCATAGCTCAACCCTTCAGTAAGTTCTATAGTTATTCAGGAAGCTAATCGCAATGGTAAAAGAAAGAACCGGCCGAAAATAAATGTTCAGTATTAAGTCCCGGGGAAACTACCCTTTCCGCCCTTTAAGATATTTTTCTCAAAATCCACTCCACCAGGAACAAATTTCAGGACCTGGTCGAACAACCATGGAAGCACAGGGTATATTGCAGTGGCAAGCTTGCTTTCCTGTAGATTGTATTTAAAATCATCGGGAAGAGGCAGACTGAAAGCGATAACGAGAATTAGACTGATGAAAAGCACTCCTTTAAAAGCTCCAAAAATACCGCCACCTATTGTATCCAATCCTGAAAGAAGAGTAATGTCTGCGAATTTTCTAAAAATCGTCCCAATCAATCTAAAAAGCAAAAGAATTCCAACAAATATAGCTACAGCGGAGATGACAAGGGACAGATTGTAGTAGAGCGAGTACTTCGCTTCAAGATACTCGGCCAGATATCTGGCGAAGTAAAATGCACATATAAAAGCCACAATTATCCCCACAATATCCATTATCTGCCTTATGAGCCCCCTTCTCATTCCAGATATAAAATAAATGGCAATAACAGCAATTATGATTATGTTAATAGCACCACTCATGATAAACCTCATCGCAATTATCTTCTCAACATTTCTGAGACAATTCTATTTACGACCTTTCCATCCACCCTTCCTCTAAATCTCTTCATCATCTCCTGCATAACCCTGCCAATATCCTTTTGACTTTCAGCACCGAGCTCAGAAATAACCTTCTGCACTTCCTGGGTAATTTCATCCTCGCTGAGCTGCTTTGGAAGATATCCCATTACTATTTCAAGCTCTTTTTTCTCCCTTTCGACCAGGTCCTCTCTTCCACCCATCTCAAATTGCTCTATGGACTCCCTTAGTTTCTTTGCATAACTGGATACAACCTGGAGCTCCTGCCCCACGCTCAGCTCCCCTCTATTTTCGATCTGTGCATTCCTAAGAGAACTTATGAGCATTCTCAACACACTGGCTTTATCCTTATCCCTCTCCTTCAGAGCTACTTTAAGGTCTTCCTGAATCCTTTCCATCAGTTTCTCTTCTACCATAGGAACCCCCTTGGATTTGGGAAGTAAAGTCTACTTTAATATATTTTTCATGTCAACAATTCATAACTAACCAGGAAAGTAAGAAGCATCGAAGCGGTTTCTGTGCGAAGTCTTGATCTACCAAGATTTACCGGTATAGCACCTGCCATAACGAGAGTTCTTTCTTCAGATTCACTAAAACCACCCTCAGGTCCAACTATTCCAAGTACCCTCGCATCTTCCAATTCATTGCCGAGCTCATCCCTTATCTCGCTCAGGTGACTGCCACTCGAAGAGGCAAGAAGGGTAATATTGTACC
>QMUB01000206.1 GCA_003663695.1 Thermococci archaeon
CAACTGCAGTGCCAAAGCTGCTGAGCGTGCTATCTTTCCCGCTCCGCGGATTTCCATGGTTTTTATTTTCTCAGCTATTTCCAAAACTTCTCTAATCAGCACCTCGCATACCTCCTTTTTTCGTATCTTTTAATTTTGTTTTCAGGTTTTATATACTTCACTGTGTCTGGCCATTTTTAAACATTGGTGAACTCATATAAACGTTGGTGTACTTAAAATATTGACAATGGATATCTTTACAAATAACAACCCCATTTACGACCAATGCCGAAAGCTTTATATTTAATTGCCACGAAGTTTCAAATGTATAAAATTATGCCCGTGTTCAAACTTGTTCAATTAGGGGGTAATTGCGATGGAAGAAAGATTGAAGGGAAAATTGGAAGCTCCAACTCTAAATTATGAGGAATATTTCTCCCAAAAAGCTCTTGGAATGAAAGCTTCGGAAATTAGGGAATTGTTAAAGCTCGTTGAAAGCTCGGAGATTATTTCTCTAGCTGGTGGTCTCCCAAATCCAGAGACTTTCCCCAAAGATATCATAACAGAACTTGCCAAAAAGGCAGTGCAGGAGCATGGAGACGCCGCCCTCCAGTATGGAACTACGAAGGGATACACACCTCTTAGACTCGAAATTGCGGAGATGCTCAGAAAGAGATACGATATTCCCATTTCAAAAGTAGATATCATGATAACGAGCGGTTCTCAGCAGGGTCTGGATTTAGTAGGAAGGGTCTTCATAGATCCGGGAGACATGATAGTCGTTGAGGCTCCCACGTACCTAGCTGCGATTCAATCCTTCAAATACTATGAACCCCAGTTTATCCAGATCCCTCTGGACGATGAGGGAATGCGTGTTGATCTTCTAGAAGAAAAACTCAGGGAACTCAAGGCACAAGGAAAGAAGATAAAGTTCGTTTACACAATACCAACATTCCAGAATCCCGGTGGAGTTACGATGAGCATCGAGAGAAGGAAAAGGCTTCTAGAGCTCGCTAGCGAATATGACTTCTTGATTATTGAGGATGGTCCCTACAATGAGCTCAGATACAGAGGAGAGGACGTCCCGCCGATTAAAGCTCTTGACACCGAGGGGAGGGTTCTCTATTTGGGTACGTTCTCAAAGATACTTGCTCCAGGATTCAGGGTCGCATGGGTAGCCGGAGAACCCCACTTCATAAGGAAGCTCGAAATAGCTAAGCAGAGCGTTGACCTATGTACGAACGTTATAAGCCAGGTTATAGCAATGGAGTACATGAAAGGAGGATATCTGGATGAGCAGATTCCGAAGATCAGAGCTTTCTATAAACCCAAGCTTGAGATAATGCTCAGAGCACTCGAAGAGTACATGCCGGAAGGGGTTAAATGGACCAAACCCGAGGGCGGAATGTTCGTATGGGTCACCCTGCCGGAGGGAATCGACACAAAGGCGATGTTCGAGAAGGCAGTTTCAAGGGGAGTGGCTTACGTTCCTGGTGAAGCCTTCTTCGCCGACAGAAGCGTGAAGAACACAATGCGTCTCAACTTCACATATGTAGACGACGAGAAGATTGTTGAGGGTATAAAGAGGCTTGCAGAGGTCATAAAAGAAGAACTGAAAGCCTGATCTCTCTTTTTTTATTCTATGTGAAGGTCATTATCAAATCCCCCTTTTCTCAGGTAGCCTATCCTGTTTAGCATGCCTTTTTTATATTCATAGATTAAGGGTACTCCCGTCGGTATGTTCAGCTTTAGAACCTGCTCTTTCGTCAACCCTTCGATGTGCATAACAATGGAGCGCAGGCTGTTCCCATGGGCACTCACCAGAACATTTTTGCCTTTTTCAAGCTCAGGCATAATTTTCCCCTTAAAATAAGGGACAGTCCTTGCTGCCGTGTCTTTTAGACTCTCCCCACCGGGCGGTGCTATGTCATAGCTTCTTCTCCACAGAAGAACCTGCTCCTTTCCGTAAACTTTCCTCGCATAGTCTTTGTTCCATCCCTGAAGCCTTCCATAGTAGCGCTCATTCAGATGCCAGCTTTTATAAACGGGTATATATTTTTTCCCATGTTCCCCGTAAACAATACCCCATTCTTTCATTCTGCCGTCATTGTGGACTATCTTTGGAACTCCCGAGTTGTTTTTACTCATAACGAGCATGACAGTTTGAATTGCCCTAACGAGCTCGGATGTGAATATAACATCGAATTTGTAATCTTTTAAAAGGTCTCCCGCATTTAATGCCTCCTCTATCCCCCTGTTACTCAGGGGCACATCGACCCATCCCGTGAAGAGATTCATCTTATTCCACAGGCTCTCACCGTGCCTTACCAAAACGAGTCTGCTCATTAGGTTCACCTAATAAAATTAAAAGGGAGAATTTAAAAAGTTATGGTCACACAATTCCCATACTGTCAGGATAATCTTGGGGTATAGTTTTGGTCTCTTTTGCATTATCATAACCACCCCAACGATATCACACAACGTCCTTTCTGGACTTTGCCCTTCCCTTCTTAAACTTCTCTTGGATTTCCTCGTAATACTTTATGATATCTTCGTCCACGCTCGGTCCCACTTTCTTCAGCGCCACTTCGAAATCTTCCTTTGTAACCTCTACCTTATCTCTGAGTTCCTCGATTTTCATTCCTGCCTTTATCAATCCCCCTTTGATGCCCCTTCTCATCGCAGTCATGGCAGCTTCCCTAACAAGTGCCTCTATGTCAGCTCCGGTATATCCTTTTGTCTTCTTCGCAAGCTCTTCTAGGCTAACGTTCTTTGCTAGCGGTACTCTTCTTGTGTGGACTTTGAGAATTTCCAACCTGGCTTTTTCATCAGGCGCAGGAACAAGAATCAACCTATCAAACCTACCAGGCCTCAACAAAGCAGGATCCAGAATATCAGGCCTATTAGTCGCAGCAACAACCACAACCCCACTATTCTCCTCAATACCATCCATCTCCGTAAGAAGCTGATTAATCAACCTATCCGTAACCCTGTTTACATCGCTTCCCC
>QMUB01000207.1 GCA_003663695.1 Thermococci archaeon
AAAAGGGATAGAGGACAGTGAACTACCCCTCGCTTTCGCAAGGGGACTTAGCAGTAACATAAAATAAACAGGTTCCGAACTCAAGATTGGCAGCATTAATTAAAAATCTTGAAAAGATGAGCTGATCAGAGCTGAATATGGAGAGAAAAAACGCTACAGGATTGTTGATCCGGTTGTTGAGAAGGCTTTGAGGGAAAGAATGTTGTAGCTGACCTCTTTCCCCTTTGTACGACCATTACCTCAACCCCTAAGAGTAGCTATCAGCCTCTTTTCATTTAACAAGAGCTTAATTGCATCTTTAACGTCTCTAACCACAATATCTGAGTTCAATAAGGCTTCGACACTGGCACCTTCCTCTCCTATTACACATATCCCAAGCTCGGCATTCTCAAGCATTCCAATATCGTTATTCCCATTTCCGATTCCTATGTAGGGCTCATAGTTCAAAGCTTTTTTCATCTTCTCCTCTCCATCCCTAACGCGCTCGATTTTTATAGGTATCCCTTTAAATTCTTCTTTAAGTGTCCCAAAGGTATCAGCGCTCAAGACGATAACCCGATACTTTTCGCTCAGTGCATCCAGGAGGCGCTTTACTTCCTCATTCACTCTCCCTTCAACACCGAGGGTACCGTTCAAATCAAAAACCACCGTTTTTGCCTTAATTTCCCTGTAGTTCGGAATCTTCATAATATCACCAGATAGAGAAGGGTTTAAAGGGTCTTAAAGATTACTTTCCAGAGGTGAGGTTATGAGGATAGCATGGGGGATAACCGGGGCAGGTCATCTCCTCAAGGAAAGCGTCGAGGTCATGGAAACCCTCAGAGGGAAATATGAGATCAGGGTATTCCTCTCGAAGGCGGGTGAAGAAGTCGCAAGGATGTATAGGGTTCTTGATAGAATAGAAAGTTTTCCAGTTATAAGAGAATCTAAGCAGGGTTCTTCATTTTCCTCATGTGGTGCATTTAACCTTGGTAAGTACGATGCATTCATAATTTCTCCTGCCACATCAAACACCATCGCTAAGATAAGACTCGGCATAGCGGACTCTCTGATTCCCTGTTGCGCTTCCCAAGCTTTGAAGAGTAGAGTACCTCTGATCTTGCTTCCAACGGATTCAAAGCCCATAGTGGATACAAAAGCACCAAATGGCCAGATTTTTAGAATTTATGTTAGAAGGGTTGACCTGGAACATATAGAAGCCCTTAGAAACGAAGGTGTCATAATTCTGGAGCATCCTGCGGAAATCAAAAAAGCTTTAGAGGGCGTTAAAAGTGGGATGAGAAGGGTTATAAAAATAGATTAGCCAAAAATCTTCTCCAGCATCCATTTTTCGTCATATTCCTTGAGATCATCGTAGCCCTGCCCGACACCAACGAAAAGTATCGGTGCGCCTATGGCGTGGCTTATACTTAAAGCTGCACCCCCTCTCGCATCCGCATCAAGCTTTGTTAAAATAACCCCATCAACTCTAACGGCTTCATTGAATTGCCTCGCCTGTTCGATTATGGCATTCCCGGCTAAAGCGTCGCCCACAAAAATCACCAAATCGGGCTTTGTTATCCTGGCTATTTTTCTCATCTCGTCCATGAGGTTTCTGTTGAGTTCATTCCTTCCCGCGGTGTCTATTAACACGACATCAATTTCTCTCGCCTTTGCGTGCTCTATGGCATCGTAGGCAACGGCTGCAGGATCGCTCCTATATTGATGCTTTATTACCTTAACGCCCACCCTGCGGGCGTGTTCTTCAATTTGCTCTATTGCTCCTGCCCTAAACGTGTCGCTGGCTGCTATAACCACGCTTAAGCCATGCCTCTTCAGGTAATTTGCAAGCTTGGCTATCGTGGTGGTCTTTCCACCTCCGTTGAAACCAACAAATGCAATGACATATGGCTTTTCCCTTTTGGCTCTGATCTCCTCCACAAGATTTATCCTTCTTTGAGGTGTTAAAACATCCAGAACAGCCCTCTCGACCGCCTTTTCCACGAGTTCTTTCTTATTGGTTCCAACCTTAACTTTCTGACCAATCAGTTCCTTTTTAATGCGCTCTCTGAGTTCGTCCACAACCTCAAGGGACACATCAGCCTCAAGTAAATCCCATTCGAGGTCTTCAAGAGCCCTATTCACATCTTTCTCACTTATTTCAGTTTGAGCCACCTTATCCACAAATGATCCTAATTTTTCCTTGAGCTTTCCAAACATTAGCCTCCCTCCTTCCTTGACTTAGCACAAAGGCTTAAAAAGGTATAGCCATTACTGGGATAAA
The DNA here is from genome assembly GCA_003663695.1 of Thermococci archaeon. Classification (GTDB taxonomy): domain Archaea; phylum Methanobacteriota_B; class Thermococci; order Thermococcales; family Thermococcaceae; genus Palaeococcus. Next base: position 2,264 of record QMUB01000207.1, read on the forward strand.
CTTTTTATAATAGCGTTTCGATTGAGGTTTGATGGATATGAAGGGAAGCACAAAAGTTCAGGAAATGCGGGAGGAGATAATAGGGGGGAATATTGAGAAGACCCTGCTCAAGCTAGCCTGGCCTCTCATAGTCAGCAACATAATCCAGGTTCTTTATAACATTACGGATACATTCTGGCTTGGAAAGTTAGGGAGAGAGGCTCTATCTGCTCCTGGAGTTTCCTGGCCCTTAATAGGAACCTTAATGAGCCTTGGAATGGGATTTGCCACCGCGGGATTCGCCTTCGTCGGTCAGTACATAGGAGCGGAGAATTATGAGAAGGCAAACAGAGCTGCTGGTGCCTTATATTCTCTCATGCTAATTTTTGCCTCTGTCGTAGCCCTTGTGGGAGTTTTAATCACTCCATACGCTCTGAAATTCATGAACGTAACTTCAACCGTGTATCCCTATGCCCTCGTGTATTTGAGGGTAATATTCGTTGGAATCCCCTTTTCCTTCACCTTCTTCTCCTTCAGCTTCCTTATGAGGGCCGTTGGAGATACGAAAACCCCTGTGAAAATAAGTCTCTTCACAGTTGCCCTAAATATCTTATTGGATCCCATTCTAATCTTCGGATGGCTTGGATTTCCAAAACTTGGAGTGGAAGGTGCCGCACTGGCAACCATAACCTCAAACAGTCTGGGGTCTCTCATAGGTGCATACCTCCTTTTCACAGGGAGGGCA
>QMUB01000208.1 GCA_003663695.1 Thermococci archaeon
AAGCTTATAGCTCCTCCAACGATTGTTGGAAGCCAGAAGGATATAAACCTATCCACGACGGTTGCAGTAACAGCCACCCCTTTATCCAAAGAGAGGCTTAAATAGAGGGCGGAATTAACACCCTCCGTTATTCCAATACCTCCCGGAAGAATGCTAATCATACCAAGGGCTATTCCCGCCATCTGCACCATTAAAACCTCATATATCTTTAAGGGATGCCCTATGCTCATGAACACAAAGAACGTCCTCAGCATCATGACCACCCAGAGAAAAAGGGAATAGAAGAGCGTTTTAAAAAACACGACTTTATCCTTGGAGAGATCTATAAGTGTCTTTCTGAAGTCCATGATTCCCCTCTCAAACTTTTTCTCGATTTTTTCCTCAACCCCTGCGAACTTGTGAGGGAACACCCTCTTCAGGAGGGACAGAAGCCTGCTCAAGAGGCCCTTAGCAAGCCTTTCGTTGAAGGAAAATAAAAGGCTTATTCCAAGAATTAGGAGAAGTACAAGAGTTGAAATTGATAGAATAAGTAAAATAACATGAATTTTAAGATCAAGGGCGTACTTAAATGCCACGAACGTAAAAAGCATGACCGGAATCGCATCCAAAATTCTATCCGCCATCACCGTGGCAAAGGTTCTCCCATAAATTTCATCCTTTCCCCTGCTCACCACGTACATTCTGGCAGGTTCTCCCCCCGCTCTGGCTCCCGGAGTGATGTTGTTTACAAATATTCCCACAAGCACCGCGACAAGTACCCTCGAAAGGCTCTCCCTAACATTCGCCCTATTCAAAAAGACCCGCCATCGGAGGGCCCATGTAATCACCGCCAACGCCTGCATCAAAATAGCGAGTGAGAGATATTTCCAGTTCGTGCTCCTAACGATGCTTATGGTCTCATCTACCCCTGCCCACCATATCAGGGCGAATATCACGATGATTCCGAAAGCTATAAGTCCCATCCTCTTTTGCATCATTCCACCTTCCTGAGCCTCGCTATAAAGAAACCCTGGGTCATGTGCTTGTGGGGATAAAACCTCTGAACTCCCTTTATCCCTATTCCCGGAGATCCAATAAAAATCTTCTGCTCCTCAAGTTTTAGACCCTTTTTAAGCATGTAGAGAACGTTGCCTTCATTTTCCTCATAACTTAGAGTGCATGTGGAGTAAACTAAAACCCCTCCCCTCCTGAGGCTCTTTATGGCGGCATTTATGAAGTGTCTCTGATATCGTGAGGTAGCTTCTATGTCCCTGGGAGTCCTGCTCTCCCAGAGCTTGGGTCTTATACCGAGAGCAGTGCACGGAGCATCGAGGAGTATTTTATCGGCTTTGATCCCGAGCTCCGGAAGTTTTCTAGAGTCCATATGGATTAACTTGACATTTTTAACTCCAAGTCTCCTCAACTCCTCCTCCATTTTCTTAAGCCTATTCTTTGATTTATCCATCGCTATTATCTCTCCCCTGTTCTGAAGGAGTTGAGCAATGTGCGATGTTTTTCCTCCAGGAGCCGCAGCCATATCCACAATCAAATCTTCTTCACTTGGCTCAAGGACATGAGTTACAACCATTGATGGAAGGCTCTGGGCGTAGAAATACCCCTTTTCATAACTTTTAAGCTCGCTGAGACTTGGAAGGGAGAATTTTGGCTTGGTAATTTTCACGGCAAGCCCCCTCTTCTTAACCGCCATATCCTTGTAGTTCATACTTGCAACTCCAATCCCAACAAGGAGCCCCCTAGGATCCCTTATTTGAACTTCATCGCCCTCTTTTATTCCCTTATCTGCTTTTAAAACACCCGGCGCGTATAAATTGGCTCCCTGATAAACACTCTCAGCTGCAAACTTATTGACGATAACTCTGGGGAGCTTTGGATTGTAGTCATCGGGAAAGTTCGGGCCCTCCCTTTCAAAATAGATGCCCTCCTCGATATGGGGGCTTCTCCTGGGCCTGAGACCCTCCCTCTTAAGCTCCTCCACAAGTTTTTCACGACTCACCTTGAGGGTGTTGACCCGGATATAGTACTTCTCAACCGGCTCCAAGAGCTTTTCCATAATAATCTCAGCTTCTTCCCCAAATAAGCCGAAATAATACTCTCTAAGCTCTTCAGGAAACCTGTCAAAATTAGTCATCTCAATCCTCCTCAGGGAAATCCAAGAGTTCATATTTCTTCAAGAGCTCTATGAATTTCCGAAGTTCTCTCCTCACGGTTTCCTTTGGATTTTCGAAGTCTCTGACTTCGACTTCAAAGTTGAAAACATTCTCTTCACTTTCCTTCATAGCCTCAAAAATCTCCTTATAACTCACGGGTTTTGTCCTGTGATTATAAACATCCTCCGGACCCCCATAGATGTAACTTTTTGGAAACTTTAGGAGAAACTCTTCCAGAAACTCTTTGTTCACCTTATCCTTTAGAATCTCAAAGACTATGTAAAAACCCTGAATTGTAGCTCCAATCTCTCCCTGAGGCTTGATTTCAAATGCAGGGTAGGGATACTTCATCTCCCTCCATTCTCCATCCAAAAAGACGTATCCATTAAAAATACCCTCCACAAGGTCAACTCTAAATCCCTGTGGTTTCAACTCCTCTCTAAGCTCCTCATTGAGTTCTATAACTGTACCCCAGATGAAGTTTAAAAGCTCATGGATCTCTCCCAATCTCTCGAACATCTTTCTCCCCGTTAATAACTAACCCTCAACGCTTTAAAATTTAACCCAAGTGAAGGGATAAAAAGACAAAGCTAGCTCCAGAAAAATTTGACCTTCCTAAAGCAAATATCCAAAAATTTCCGAAATTTTTCCTATATAAAGCATTTTACAGCTAAGAAACCCTTTTATGCCCTCATGTGAAAGTTTATACACCAGTGATGGAGGGGGTACCATGAAGAAGAGGGTTGTAATTGCCTTGGGAGGTAATGCTATTCTTCAGAGGGGACAAAAAGGTACCTATGAAGAGCAGATGGAGAACGTGAAAAAAACTGCAAAACAAAT
>QMUB01000209.1 GCA_003663695.1 Thermococci archaeon
CGCTTGTCTTGCTATCTCCGTTATTGCTTTATTGTGAATTCCTGTAATGTATCCGCTTGTCGCGGCGGTGAATGTGTACGTTTTATCTCCAATTGGAATATCCTCAGGTTTTATATTTGGATCTCCTCCCTGAGCCTCTATTATCTCCCTCATTTTTTCATAAGCCTTGCCGCTCTCTAAAATTTCCTTAGCCATCCTCTTACCCATTCCCGCTGGTGCAATTCCTCCCATCTCCAATATGATACCTGCTAATCCTGTGGCTTTCTCCACAAGGCTCCCCGGTCCTTTTCCATGTATCAGTGTTTCCATAAGTTCCCTCGCCTCTAAAGCAGGTCCCACGCTATGACCAACAGGCTGTCCTCCATAGGTAATTGCAACTTCAACGTACTGTCCGAGTCTTTTTCCAAGCTCTATGAAATCTTTAGCTAGAGAGCGAGCTTGCTCCATGCCTTCAACTTTAACACCCTTCCCCGTGGGTATATCTATGGTCACATACTGCGCTCCCATGGCATACTTCTTTGACATTATACTTGCAAGCATCAATCCCTTTGGATCAACACTCAATGCCCTCTCTACATGAATTGTCAAATCATCGGCAGGTGCAAGGTTCAGGGCACCACCCCAAACGAGACATCCTCCAACCTTCTCTACAATCCGCTTTATCTCATCCAAACTGAAGCTGACACCTGCTAGAACTTCCATAACATCAGCGGTTCCAGCTGCACTTGTAATTGCTCTAGAGGATGTTTTTGGAATTGTCAAGCCTGCCGCAGCAACTATGGGAACAACTATCATGTTCGTTTTGTTACCTGGAACCCCTCCAATGCTGTGGACATCCATGATTGGCTTTCTATCTATATCCAGCATATCTCCCGTTTCGGCCATTGCAACTGTTAGTGAAGCCACTTCATCCATATCCAGATCATGTACCTCCAAAGCGGTCACAAATGCGCTTATTTCAACTTCTCTGAGCTTCCTATCGACTATGTCCTTTACGATGGCTTCAATTTCAACCTTCTTCAGTTTCTCCCCTCTCATCTTCTTCTTGATATAACGGACGCTTTCAGGGGTTCCAGCCGGAAGAACGTTTACAGGCTCCCCTTGGGAGATGTTAGCCCTTAAAAACTCGCCGGTAAGCCCGATTTCACCGGGTTTTATATTTATGTTATCAATAGCCACCTCACCATAGACGGTTTTAGTGCCCACTTCAAGTTTGATCAGGTCCGTTGGGCGGCATTTAATCCGCTTTGCATCCTCCTCATTTATAAAAACAATAGGTCTTCCGGGATCAATCTCCAAGAACCTGCTCCTGAACTTCATCCATACCACCTCTCACATTCTCGGGTAATATCATAATTAGAAGTTTGGGATACTTAAATGTTTCCCAGAGGGCACCAGTACCAAAAGAATTAAAATCAGGCAACGCCAGAAAAGCTCGTAAGCCGTTTATAATGCTTCTTGGCGTTGAGGAGGTTTAATGCCAATGCTATGTCAAAGGATACTTCTTTGAGTTCTCTTGGCAAAACGGCGTCCTTTCCTGCTGCGTAATTTAAGACTTCACTCAAAGAAGCCCTCAGGAGCTTCCTCCTAAAGAACAATACTTCATCCCTGACCACCTCTACCAAGGCGTCGGGATAGGCTAGTCTCAACCTCATCTCCCGCCACCTCCAAAGAAAATAATAGAAGAGAGATTTTTAAATTTAACTGTACAAAAATGTTTATTCACCTAAAGGATGAAAAAAGAGAAATCAGAGTTCCCTTATCTCTTCCTCGATTGATTCTTCCAAGCTCTTCTCCCATTCAGCAACATCAAATTCCTCTAACTCAGCTTCCAAATCTTCTTTCAGATTTAAAACCCTGCTCTTAAGGGCATTTTTGGTTTCCTCATCATAAACTACATAGTAAGGTGTTCTCCTTGCGGAGATATAGAGCAGTAACAGTACTATGTTGAGAACTATAAGTATTAAAAAGAGGATTGCAATTATAGCGCTCATCAGCGCCTCCCTCCAAAGAGTGCTCTAAATACCCTCTTAATCGGACTTTCAGGTTCGGGAGGAGTGTACTTGATTCCCGCAAGCTTCGCAGCCAGTTGTTTAATTGAGATTGCCGCGGGCGAGGTGGGGTTCTTTATAACCAGAGGGACACCATAAGCACTCGCCCTCTTAACCTCAGGGTCTTCGGGCACAGTACTTAAAACAGGAACCTCCAGGATGGCTTCAATCTCCTCCTTGGTGAGCTCGGTCTTTTCACTAGTTACCCTGTTGAGAACGGCACCCAGCGGGAGAGTACCAAGTTTCTCAGCCACAAGTTTTGTCTTCAGAGAGTCCGTAATCGCAGATATTTCTGGATTTGTTACCACGATAAGTTCTTTCCCGATTAGCAATGCCGTAACAGAGGTTATTTCAAGACCTGCAGGGGCGTCGATTAATATAAAGTCCCCCATTTGGGAAATCTCCCTTATGAGCTCTCTAAGCCTCTCAGGTTTTGCTTTCTTGATTTTTTCCAGACTGAGACCTCCGGGAATTACCTTCACTCCCGCAGGACCTTCATATATTGCGTCCTTGATATCCGCTTCTCCTGCTAGAACATCATGGAGCGTTATTGGTATATCCTCCATCCCCAAAATCAAGCTCAGGTTAGCCATTGTAATATCCGCATCGATGAGAATAACCTCCTTCCCAAATTGAGCTAAAGCAACGCCCAAATTTGCAACGATTGTGGTTTTACCCGTTCCGCCCTTACCCGATGCAAAGACTATTGATCTTCCTTCCAAAAAGAACACCCCCTTTATTCGACCCTAAACTTAATTTCATATTTCGAATATTATGTAATTAAATCTTTTGGTTGCTGATAGTTGTGCATTATGGAACTTCGAGCAGCACTGGACAACATTAAATATGGGCTGTTTAAACTTATTAATTTAACGGCAGATAAAAAATGCGGTTAGGATAAGGGTTTGGTTTGTGAGAGCTGGCAAATTTAAGGA
>QMUB01000210.1 GCA_003663695.1 Thermococci archaeon
CATTCTGTTGACGGCATTACAAACTCTAATGACATTAGAATGGAAGAAGCCAGCACAGGGGGGAGTCTCAATATATACATCATAAAGAGGAAGGGTATCAAAAATGGCAGCGGAAGCTACTATAAATCATTCCGAATGCTCCCTGAGCTATATGAAGTATTCGATGAGGGGTTAAAAAGGGCACTTAAAGATGCAGAGCTAAGTTTTAGGGCCAAAAAGATGAATACTTTTGAAGGGGAGCTTATCCTAGATCCCCGTGTGGTCTCTTCTCTGATCAGGATATTGATGGGCAATATGTATGCGGACAATGTGTATCACAAACACTCCCGTTTTACGAGTCCCGGGGAGAAAATCGCGAGCGATTCTTTTACCCTCATAGACGATGCAACAATTGAAAAGGGCATCAGAAGCTATTCTTTTGATGGAGAGGGCAATCCTTCCAGGAGGACACCTTTAATAGAGAGGGGGATTTTGAAGAATTTTCTCTTTGATGAATACTATGCCCGACTTATGGGGATGGAAAGCACGGGAAACGCGGTCAGGGATTTCAGAACCACACCCCACATAGGAAGCAGCAACCTCATAGTTGAAGGAAAGAGGGAAAATCTTGAGGAATTAGATGGAATAATAGTGAAAAAGGTCTTTGGGGAGCACACTGCGAACCCAGTAAGCGGGGATTTCTCATTGAGTGTGGAGCTCGGATATGCCATGGAAAAAGGAGAGATAAAGCCATTTAAGGACAATATGCTCGTGGGGAATATATTTGAACTCATAAAGTTTATAAATGCACTCGGGAAGGAAAGCGAGGATATCGGTGGGTTTATTTCACCAGAAGTTTTAACATTCGGAAAGATTATTTAAGGATAATGCAACTCTTTACCTCAATTTTCAGATAATATTCAAAAAACCTTATATACAATCGTGCCGCATATTAAAGCGGTGGGCTCAATGAGTACGGGAGAGCTTGAGGGAATAATTTCAAAGTTAAAACCGGGAGAAACTGTGATGATTGAGTACGAATCTAACTCCTCACCGGAGGTCCTCCTCTTTTTGCTCTACAGGTATTCCAAGAAAAATAACATGAGAATTCTCGTTGACGACATAGCAGACACATTCTGGGAGTACCTGACCCGCTTGGAGATTATGGGCTTTCAAAGGGAAGGACTCGACAGTATGGACGTGATTAAAGCCGGAGGAACCAAAACTGTGGGAAATGTTGTGGCTAAGGTTGAGCTCGACAGGTATATGCTTGATTTCAAGTACTACGGGAAGAAATACGATGAATGGCGTCCCAAAGATGAGGTCCTCATAAACCCCGTTCTGGGAATTTACAAGTTATTCATAATGGCTGATCCCGTTGAGAGTATGCGCCTCGTCAAGAATATATCAACCTTTGTGGGAAACAAGAGCAGAATAGCGTTTTATTTCATAAACTACAGAGCTGTTGAAGACAAACATCCCTTCGTAATCCCCCTTATGGAGGAGATATGCACCACTGTTCTGAAATGGAACAAACGAAATTGCAGTTTTGAGCTGAAAGTCATAAAAGCATCCAGCGCGGAGATAGAAGGGGAATACATAACCCTGAAGCTTGATGAAATACAGAAATGACCTCCTCCCCTTTGCGAGGGGAGGTTTGAAGGATTTCATTAGGGGACCCTTGAAAAAGGGTTCTCTGAACCCCTCTGGCCGGGTCTCCGGCCAGCTTTGGACGAACAAACCGCCCAAGTTCGAAACTCTCAGCTCGTAGAGTTTCCTGACAGTTTGCCTTACACCCGTGTTAATGTAGTGTTTGGCTTGAAGTTTTGCCTTCCCATGCATTCTCTTTAGTTTCCTATTCTTCTTTGCACCACTCTTGCTCAGTTTAGATCGGTAATAGCAATCTTCTTTCACCAGTAGCGACCTCTTAGAAGAATCCTTGCCTTCTCAAATAATTTACTCGATTCAGCGTTGGGTTGTTTACCGCACCCCTGCCCCGGCTTTCAAAAGAAAATGGAAAACTCGAACCCTTAAACATCATAGGAGAAACTAATCCTCATCCCAGATACTCTTCCATTCGAATTCATCTTTCTCTTCTTTCACATCTTCAACTTCAATTTTAACCTCCTCGCTCTCTCTGCGTCCTATGAGGGCTAACCAGAGAAAGGCAAAGGGGCCCGTAAGAATGAGAAGGAGCATGAAGATTAGAATTTTCTTTTGCCTCTCGTTCATGCTTCCTATTAGTACATGCACATATATTAATTTTCATCCCATTAAATGTCAAATTTGCTCCAAGAGCTTTTTCCTTTTCTCCTCATATTCCTCTTGGGAGAGAACACCCATGTCATAGAGCTCTTTAAGCTTTTTGAGCTTTTCAAGAGGATCCTCCTCTTTCCTGCTCACAGTTCTCCTCGCCTCCATCCTTATGCCCCTGCTGACAACTTCCTTCGGTTTGTGGATAATCCATTCCTCACTCATAAGGTGCTTCTTTCTTTCAATGCTCACAGGCTCGACAGCAATTTCGTTCAACGCATCCCTTATAGCCTCTATGGCATTCCTCGCCTCATCTTTATCCATCCTCTGAAGTTTAATCTCATTACCATCCTCTTTTTTGATTAAAAATTCCGATGACACCTTTCCAACCTTAACATAAACGAGCTCGAGCTTTTCATAGGGAATTGCAGTCAGGTCATACCTTCCAAGAATTTTCTCATCTATGTACATAATCCTCCTATCCGTCACAACGAGCCATTTTGGCTTTGCTTCAAGGCTGAACTTCTTCCTTATTGCATAGAGAACCTCCTCACCGGGAGAAAGGTTTTCCAGAATACCTTTTGGAAGTTTATCCTTCATGTCCTTCACCTCTCCAAATTTTGCATGAGAAAGTATATAACATTGTCCATTGATCATGCAATACTGTTGGGATAATTGTGACGTACGAGCAGTATAAAAGGCCCCAACACTATTGACCATGCATTAGTCAGGGAGAAATAAATAAAAAAA
>QMUB01000211.1 GCA_003663695.1 Thermococci archaeon
AGAAGATTTTTTCCCACCGGAGTTCCATTGATTAGCAAGGTATTGTCCCTCAGATTAATTTTAAAAATAGCTCGTTTTTCAATTTCGGGTATAGTTTTTCGCACGAACTCGATACTTCTGGAACGCCCAACCCAAAGGGCATAGGTATAGTTTGAAAATTCAAGGGAAAAAGAGCTGTTACAGATTCTTACCATCCCCTCCCCCCACGTACTGTTCCTCACAGAATATATCCCACAGATGCCTTCAAGTCTTGAAGGCTTTTCTTTTTCGTAAGGAGAAACCAGCTCCCGCAATTTTTCAATGCCCTCATCATGGCTGAGCTCGTTGTGGATCTCCTCGGTTAGGTTTCTCCCCCTTAAAACCACCTCAACCGTGGCAAAATCATCCTCGATTTTTATAACCCTCCAGAAAAACTCCCCATAGGATCCCCTGTAGATCGATGAATTCGAGAGAGCTACAAAAAGTACAGAATGATCTCCATGTGCAACATACTTAAAATAAACGCCTTCTTTGAGCCAGTAAGGCTGGGCATAGACCAAAGAAGGCAAAAAAAGAAAAGATAAAATGAGAACAGCATACCGCATGTGTTTCACCTCGCCGCCATCCAATTAATCTCAGCATGAAGATCTCCACACCCAGTATATGCATCGGCTCCAACACATGCCCCTGAGCGTCCCGCTGCTACCACGCTAAACACCACTAAAAGGGACAGTATAAATACAACTTTTCGGTACACTTTGTCCCCCCCAAAGTTTTCAAAAATTCTTAGAGCATTTGTTATATATAAGTTTTACGTATTTTAGAACGTAATAAGTAACACGTATCCATCACCTTTTTAACCCCTCTCCCCAACCACATTCTGGTGAGCTTATGAAGTACTCGTGGGAAGAGTTCGCGAGAAAAATGGGCATGGAGCCCCAGATTCTGGAGAATAAGGAGGCACGCTCATTAAAAAAGTTCGTGGATGAATTGCAACCACCAACACACTGCCAGGGGTGTCAGGGGCTTGATTTGAACATAGAAAATCCAGTCCATCATCCCTCTTATGAGCTCACACCGGCGTGCAATCATGACTGCATCTTCTGTTACTCAAACGTCGCCCTGAAGATGGGAAAGGTGCCAAAACCGGGATACTATGGGTGGGAGAATCCTCATGCAATTACGGTTTCTCAATATGGCGAACCCCTAATTTCACCGAGAATAGTCGAAGTCAATAAAATGCTCCGGGAGAAATTCCCCAATGCACGCTTAGACCTTCAAACAAACGGTTCTCTATTAACGGAGGAGCTGTGGAGAAAGCTTGACTTTGACCTAGTAATGATTAGTTTGGATGCCGCTTCAAGAGAAAAGCATAGGATGATAACCAAGGCGGACACCTTTGAAAATGTCATTAACGCTCTTAAAATAGTTGGCGCCGATAAATCCGTCCGCTCCGTCGTAAGAACTATTTTCATGCCCGGCATTAATGATGGGGATATCCCGAGGATAGCCGAGCTCGCAGCCTCGCTGGGCATAGATGAGATGATGCTACAGCCGCTTACAATTCACAGACTCAATGAGGAGCGATTAAAAAAAGCGGGGCTTGACTTTGAAAGGGCTGAAAGCGTGAAGGAGTATCTGAAGGTGGCCGTGGAAGCTAAAAAACACATAGATGTCCGCATAAGCGGCTGTCAGCTGGCCATATATAAGACACTCGATGCGATTACCCTCTACGGTGCAAACAGAGTTGCCAGGGATGTTGCACCCCTTGTGAAGAGGAAAAGAACATCTTTTTAAACCTCTCCTCATTTCTACCTACATGCTCAGATGTTCACTCTGCATCCACGATGAAAGAACAGGAAAAATAGATATAGTGGATGGAAAACCCCTCTGCCGGGAGTGTCAGGATTTTCTAGCTCATCCTCCAAATAAAGGGAAAATAAGGAAAGAGCTAGATGATTTAATGAATGAGGTGGATAGGGCAATCCTCGGCTTTTCCGGAGGCAAGGATAGTTCGGTCGCATTATATCTTGCAAAGGAGAAATATCAGGTGGATGTCGAAGCTGTTATGATAGACAACGGTTTTATTGCAAAGGAAGCCATAGAGAACGCCAGAAGGGTGGCGGAATACCTGAATGTCCCATTAACCATACTCCGCTATGACTACTCCGACATCTTCAGAACTGCCCTCCTAAAGGCACAATCACCATGCAGGGCATGCTCGAAGAGAACCATGGAAAAGCTCCGCAAATATGCACTCAAAAAGGGCATCAGGTACATTTTAACGGGACATGAAATACCCTTTGGACACCACCCATACAGGCATCTTAAGGGAGGGATACTTCAGATAAGACTCCTAACTCTCATGAACGAAGAAGAGCGCTTTAGAATTTTAAGGAAGCTCCCATTTAAGTTCCCGGAACTACATGGATATACCACGAATTGCCTCATAATAGGAGCCGCATTGGAGAGATACTATGAGAGAAGGGGCTACAGCTTTGAAACGCGAAGAATTGCCGCTCTGGTGAGATATGGACTTATGGACAGAAAAAGGGCATTAGAGAAGGTCAAAAAGCCAGAGATTCCAGTGGAAATGAAGCTCATGGTTTACGAAAAACTTGGAATAAAAGAAGAAATGATCAAATAAGTGACTTAAGCTCTTCAAGCGCGATTTTAAGAATCTCTTCTGGTGTGGCTTTAAACCCTCCACCTTTAGCGAGGTTATCGCTTCCTCCCCCACCGCCGCCGGTTCTTTCAAGAACTCTTCTCAAAAGCTCCTTCATGGAGATTCCTTCAATACCCTCATTCTTTGCAAAAAGGACATAATTCTCTCCAGCAATGAGGGCTATTGTGCCCGGATTTTTCTCCACGAGATATATTGCAAATGCTTGAGCATCCTTCATATTCACGTCTTCTATATGAGAAACCACTTTTATACCTTTAACTTCGGGAGCTTCTCTTAAAAGAGTTCTAGCCTTCCACTCCCATAGCTCCAGCCTTA
>QMUB01000212.1 GCA_003663695.1 Thermococci archaeon
CTCCGGCTCTCCCCCCACAGCATTCCCCCACAAAGGAACCTCATCAATTTTCCTGACACTCCTACACTTCTCTTCGTATTTTTTCATGAGCATGAACAGCGTGCCCACGACTTGATTGGACATTGGGCCAAGGGAAGCCGCCGGATCCTTAGGATCGTGAATTTTCAAGCCCAGAGCCGTCTGAGTAACTTTAAAGCCTTCAGCCAAAGCTGTTGTCGTTAGGAAAATGTCCACGCCAAAGCGAGCCACGTTGGTCTTCCAAACTTCCTCGTTATCCAGGTAAACGTCAAAGAGTTTTGCGCTCACCCCAAAATCCCCACCAATCGGCTGCCTTATGTTCTTCCCGTAGAGCGAAGCAGTCATGGGGTAAGCGATGTTGTTGGTAATAGTACCATCATACTTGTACCTTATGTAGTGCGGGGCGACGAAATCATAACCCTCTTCAATCGGTTTTGCGAGCTTGTATATCCATTCTGGGGTAATGCTGCGCAAGTCGCTGTCAACAAAAACGAGAGCATCCGCGCCTTTCTCCCTTGCGAATTCCATTAATTCTTTCATGGCGCTTCCCTTTCCGGGTATAGGCCACTTGTAGACAAAGCTCTGCACTTCTACGCTTTCTGGAACTTTCGTGTTAAGGACAACGTTTCTTGTACCGTCCTTGCTTCCGCCATCAGCGTTGACGATTACTCCGCCGTTAAAATACTTTTTAAGACCCTCAGCAGCCTGTTTAACCACGTACCCTATCGTGTCCGCATTATTATAACTTGGTATTCCCACAATCACGTTCATTTCCACCACCCACATACAACCATCTAAAGTGGTTTATAATAGATAAAACTTATATACCTTTCCCTTTTCATATGAACATGTCAAGAGGATGAGCTATGCAAGCAGGGCGGTGGACTTCATAGAGGCATATGGCGGATACGATAGTGGACATTGATAATCCGCACTTGTTTGACAAGGGCACTGAAAAGGCTTTAATTTGAGGGAAAAAGATGGAGGAAGAAATCAAGGGTCTCCTGAAGGAACTTGGATTGAACGGGTATGGGGTTGGAGCCTATTTGGCCCCTATAAAAGAGGGCTCCATGAGAGCGGGTGAGCTTGCTGCACTTTCCAAGGTGCCCCAGCCAGGGTATACGATATCGTGAGGACTTTGATGAGCAAGGGGTTTTGTTACCACGAGCCGGAGGAGGCCGAAGAAGATCATGGAGGCTATGAAGAAGAACTCTCAATTGCCCCCCATGGAGCTCCTCTTTGGAGGATATGGAGGAGGATAGAATTATTTTAAAGGAATGAGGTGAATTCATATGTACCCCGAGCTTGTGAACCATGGAGATGTCGAGTCCAAGAAAGTTGCCCTCGAGCTCATGAGGGCAGCACTGGAGAGTGCGAATCCCTACAATGCGGTAAGAAATGTTATCAGGTTTGAGGATGGCAGGCTTATCGTAAAGGGGGAAGAATTCTCTGTAAGCGGCGATATTTATGTTCTTGCATTCGGGAAAGCAGCAAGCGCCATGGCAAAGGCGGTTTACGATGCTCTGGGAGGACGCATAAAGGAGGGGGTGGTGGTTACAAAATACGGCTACGCCTCTCCTTTCGGAGACGACTACGCCTCTCCATTCGATGCCGGCTACCCCGAAGTGTTCAAAATCATCGAAGCGGGACATCCCATCCCCGATGAGAATTCTCTTAAGGGGGCTCAAATGGGTGTTGAGCTTGCAAAAAAGGTCGGTGAGAATGATCTCCTCCTGGTTTTAATATCCGGTGGTGGCTCCGCCCTTTTCACGCTCCCAGAGGATGGGATAAGCCTTCAGGACAAGATAAAGACGAACGAGCTTTTGCTGAAGAGCGGTGCCAAAATCTATGAGATAAACACAGTTAGAAAGCACATCTCAAAGGTTAAAGGTGGGAAGCTCGCCAGAATCGTGAGGGGAACCCTTATAAGCCTGATCCTCTCGGATGTTGTGGGCGACCCCCTGGAAGCCATAGCCTCGGGGCCCACTGTGAAAGATCCCACAACTTTCCAAGATGCTCGCAGAATTCTGAAGCTCTATCGTGTCTGGGAAAAGCTTCCTCCAAGTGTGAGGGAGCATATCGAGCTTGGGTTTAGGGGGGAGAGAGAGGAGACACTTAAAGAGGAACTATCGAGGGTGCACAACTTCATCATAGGGAGCGTTTCAATGGCATGTGAAGCCGCCAAGCGCAGGGCCGAGGAGTTGGGGCTCAATGCCTACATATTAACCACAACACTTGAAGGCGAGGCTAGGGAAGTTGCCCTAGGATTCGGTTCGATTCTGGAGGAAATCTATCACAAAAACAGACCCTTTAAAAAGCCATGTGCCCTCATAATGGGGGGAGAAACCACTGTCACCATAGAAGGCGAAGCCGGAAAGGGTGGACCAAGTCAGGAGTTTGCCTTAAGCATTGCACGCAAAATTAAAGGATTGGAAGGAATTGCTGTTCTTGCAATGGACACGGACGGGACGGATGGACCCACGGACGCAGCAGGAGGGCTCGTGGACTCTTTCACTATGGAGGTTTTTGAGAAGGAAAAAATCGACGCTGAAGCTTATCTCAATGCTCACAATGCTTATGAGGCTTTGAAGAAGGGAAAGGCACTCCTGATAACGGGGCCCACGGGCACGAACGTTAATTCAATCGTAATAGCAGTGGTACTGTGATCCTATGCCTCCTTCACAACTTTGGTAACCACAAAAATCTGAATCAGTTTAACGCCCGGGAGATTTTATCCGCGATGCTCCCAAGCTCTGTGCTGTCTTCCACGAAAACTCGTAAGAGCCAGCAGAATCTTTCTATCTTTTCCATCCAGTTCCCCCTCCTTTATTGTTAAGTCAATGTGATCAGGGGCCCTAATATTTCCTCCTAAATGTCCAGTGTTTCACCGGAGATTTAAAGCTCGACAGGAAGAGTTTCGAGCGCTTCAACGCCCCA
>QMUB01000213.1 GCA_003663695.1 Thermococci archaeon
TAAAAGCTATTAGCTTTCCGTCGGGAGAGAACTTTGGATTTGAGTCCTTTGGGCCGGATGTAAAGGGCTTAACCTTTCGCCCATCATAGAGGTAAATCTTTGAAAAATAGTCGTCCTTCCCTTCTGCAACTGTAAAAGCCGTCTTGTTTTTGTAAACGTCCAGCCCTCCAAGGAGTCTAAACTTGCCGAGGTCTTTAATGTCGAGCTTAAGCTTCTTCATGGTACCACCGATTAAAATTGATGTAAAACATATATTAACGTTTCGATATGAATTTAAAAAGTAAACCCGAAAATATAAAGAAGGGGGAAGGGAAGTTGTTATATTGGGAGGAACCATGCGTGAAGTCCCATTTCAAGAGTACCTGGAGTTTATAAAAAAGCATGGCTTGGAGGGAAATGCCCATGATGGATGCACCATCCTATTTTCTTATTTCAGTTTCAAACCGTGAAAACCTTGAACTGTGCTTGAAATATAGAATGGCAGGATTTACCAATAGCATAAACGGATTTTGGACATTTTTGGACATAAAAGAAGGGGATTACATTTCATTTCTTTATGGCGCAAGGGTCAGGAATTTATACAAAGTTGTTAGAAAAGTGGTATATAAAAATGCAGAGAATCTTCCTCCATGGCAGCCTGTAAAGTTCAAGCAGTCAGGAAAAACATACTATTTTCCTTTTCGATTATATCTAAAGCAGGAACGAATTTTAGATGAACCCATGATTCGACCTGAATTTGCCTATGTTGCCGAGAACTTATTATTAAGGGGTGGCTATCGAAAGACTCATTTCCAGGCAGATACCGTGACTTTTTATAATGTATCCAATATGGGAGAATCTTTCAAAGGGGAGCACATGCCATTAGATATCGATGCCGATACATTTATTCCCAAGATAGTATTTAAGAGGGATAAACAGAAAATTCCCGAGAAATATCACTTCCATGAGCTAATACTCCAAGCACTCGTTAGGAAAAAGCTCCAAGATGTACTCGATGGAATTGTAGAATATTTTGGCTTAAATCACAGAGCTGAGGAATTTGAAATACTTGGCGAAAAAGCTCTTCCAGAAGGTTATGTGGATATATTTATTAAGTTAAAACATCCCGTTGGAGAGAATAGATATTTATTGGCTGAAGTTAAGAGAGGAAAAGCACAAAACAAAGATCTGAAACAGCTTAAAATATACCTCTCTGAATTTAAAAATGAAGCTGTGGGGGGCATATTGATAGCCAAAGACTTTCCAAAAAGAAAAAGAAGCGTAGAAAGGAATATTCTCATGATTAAATATTCTTTTGAATCTCTAAATCCCAATGAAGAGTATGCCTATGAAGATTTGCTAGAAAGATTGCAACTGGATGTACTCTCTCCTCGCTAGTTCGTGTTTGTTATGTCCTAGATCTCGAACACCGTAATACCCGCGGGTTGGATCAGCATTTCAATGAGCATCCATCAGATGACTTTTTAAATTCTCCCCACATTTTCTCTTACAGGGGGTGGAGAAGTGCGATTCAGCAAAGATGTGAGAGAGTACGCAAAGGGCGAGGGGGTTAAGGATAATCTCTTAAAGCTCACAGAGAGAGCCCTAAGCGAGGCATTGGAGAGCTTCCACAGAAGGATGATTGTTCTCCAGGGAGAGGGAATGGAAAAAGCAGCATTAGCGGGAATTTTAGGGGGTGCTTCTGCTGGCATTCTCTCCTCAATCGTGGACAAGCTCATAGAGAAAAAACTTAGAGATGAGAGTGAAGATAAAATCGAAGTTCTCTACGCCACGGATGCTTTAGGACCCGAAACTTTTGGGAGAAAGAGGTATGAGGAATTTAGGAAGCACTTCGATATTTTAGCGGGAGAAAATGTTAACATCACAGCTGTTCCCTTCAAATACACCAAAGACATTCTTGGAAGGACTTTTGATATGCTCATTCTGGATTTGAGCTACGACTTCTCTCCAAACGATTTAGGAAGGATTATAGAGACCATCAGGGGCGGGGGTTTGATTTTCGTTCTCACAAATCCCTTCAAAAAGTGGAAAAACATGTGGACAGGCTTTCACAAGAGCCTTGTTACCCCTCCATACACAATCGATGATGTGAAAAAGCGCTTTAACAGACGTCTTATTAGAAAGTTCAGAGAGCACGATGGTATATACATAGTGAATGCGGATAACCAGAAAGTCATTAGAAAAGTAAAGGAGAGCAAAGGGCAAAAAGAGCTTATGAATAGGGAGGAAATAGAGCTCCCAGAGAAAATAAAATTCCCCAAGGAACTCTATGAACTCTGTCTAACAAAGGGTCAGGTCGAGGTTCTGAAGGGTATTGAGGAGCTCGCGGAAAGCGATGGAATGATAGTTTTAACGGCGGATAGAGGAAGAGGAAAGAGTGTGAGCGTTGGCATAAGCCTCATAGGTCTAGCCAGCACCATGGGGAAAAAGAAGTTTAGGGCAGTTATCACAGCACCCGAACTCGAAAATGTTCAAAGCCTTTTCCGCTTCGCCAAAAAGAGCCTGGAAAAGCTCGGTTATAAAGTGAAAGTAGTTGAAGAAAAAGGACTAATCAAAGAGCTCTATGCAAGGGGTATAGGCTTGCGCTATTATCCTCCAGTGGAAGGATACAAGAAAAAGGCTGATGTTTACGTTCTCGATGAAGCAGCTGGAATTCACGTGCCTGTTCTCCATAAATATTTGAGCAAACCCAAGGTAATCTACTCATCAACGATTCACGGATATGAGGGTGCCGGAAGAGGATTCTCCGTTAAATTTTTGAAAAAAGCAAGAGATAAGCGCTCTTTCAGGGAGATCCATCTTTCCACCCCGATTAGATATGCGAGCGGCGATCCCGTAGAAAAATGGCTCTTTGATGTTCTCCTCCTCGATGCAGAGCCTACAAAACTAGATGAAGAGGATTATAAGCTCATAGAGAGGAAAGATGTCGTATTCGAAGAGCCTGA
>QMUB01000214.1 GCA_003663695.1 Thermococci archaeon
CTTGTCAAGTCCAGCGAATTCATAACGGTTAAAGAACCGTTTTTCGCTTTTGGCTTAATCCTCTGGGGCTTTGGCGTCTGGTGGCTGGCGATGGCAGTAATAATGACGCTCCACTACATCAGGAAGCTTACCCTTCCTTACAGCCTCGCTTGGTGGGCATTCATCTTCCCGTTTGGTGCCTATGTCAGTGCGACCCACAACGTTGGAACGGTCCTCGACATAGGTGCCATAGACCACTTCGGTTTTGGCTTGTACTGGCTTCTATTAGTGATGTGGCTGGTCACAGGGGTAAAAACCATGAAGCATATGCTGTTTGAATAATTTTTTCTTTTTTGAATTCTTTGAACCTTCACTCCCTCAGAAGGCCCTTTATTATAAATTCAGCCGCCTCGTCCTCGGTTAATCCCTTTGCCATGAGCTGAACGAGCTGGGCCTCGTTTATCCTCCCTATCGATGCCTCATGCGTAAGTTCAGCCCTGTCATTCTTTACCCTCAATAGAGGGACGGTTTGAACGTCGGCGTTGCCCTTGACTATCTCGTGGCACTCAACATGCCCCTTTGAGTAGTCTCCAAAACCGTATGCCTCGTTAACGACATTGACCCTCGAGTTATCGAAGGCTATGACCGTGCTCTTCAGATTTCCCCTGGAATGGGCACCCTCGAGGTAAATTGCCTCCTTCATCTCCACGGAGTCATCCTTTACCGCTTTAACCTTTGATACAAGCTCCGCAACGGCGTTATTCCCAAGCCTTGCGCTCATCTCAAGCTTCAGCTCCCTTGCCCTGTGCTTTGTGAGGGAAAATTTCCCCGTGTAGCGACCGTTTTTGCCGACCTCTACTTCGGTCTTGCCCACCATCCTCACGCCCTCGCCGTGTATGTGCTCGTCCTCATAAAACACGCTTGAACGCTCCCCCACCTTTATTCTTGCTATGGCCTCATGGGTGAAGTTTTTTGCGTAGGGAAAGATGCAGTGAGATGTAAACTTCACCTTTGAGTTTCTGCCAACTGTTATATCAAAGATTACTCTTTGATAGCCCTCATTTTTTAGAAAGCCCGTGCAGAGGTGAATTGGAAAATGAAGCTCTGTTCCATCGGCTATTTCCACATAAGCCCTTACACCGTCTTCTATCTCCTCACCCCTTATCTCGACACCGGGAATGTTATTGAGCCCGATTATCCTGTCTCCGCTTATAATTATGGTGGCTATCCTATCCCCAAAGAGCGAAGTATCAAGACCTTCCTTTTCATAGATTTCAAGTATTGTCTCATATTCTTTAACACGATCGATTTTAATGCTCATCTCACTCTCATCTCCGCAAGGAAGCACCTTCCACATGTCTCTTTATAGTATTGAACTATCTCACGAGAGAATCCCTTTTTTATAAGCTTACCCGCACAAACAAAGTATGCAAAGTCCGTTTTGGCAGCTATCTCCTCATGGTGTGTGATTAGAATTACAGTTGTTCTTATCTTTCTAAAGTAATCCAGAACATTCTCTATGAGCCTTCCTGCAGTTATATCCAATCCAGAATCTGGCTCATCAAGGATAGCATATCTTGGCTTTAGCAGGAGAAGTGATGCCAGCTCTATCCTTTTTCTCTCACCGCCACTCAAGCTTTTATCCACAAAGCGGTGAGCATAGAGTTCATAGGACAGTCCAACCAGCTCAAGAACCTCTTGAAGTTCATCTTTATTTGTCCTGAGCTTTCCTCCAAGAGTTAGGTACTCCCGAACGGTTATCCCTTCGTAGCGTGCAGGCTCCTGCCACATCATGCTTATTCCGAGTTTTGCCTTTTCCGTAATGGAAAAATCTGTTATATCTCTATCCCCGAGGAGAATCCTCCCTGTAGTGGGTTTCAAAACTCCCATGGTTACATAAGCTAGTGTTGACTTTCCAGCACCATTTGGACCCAATATGGAATAGATCATATCCCCTCTAAACTGCATGTTGATTCCTTTTATTATTTCCCTGCCGTTTATGGAGTAGCTGATATTTCTTAAACGTAGCATTGATACCAGAAAAACATCATATGAAGAAAATTTAAAGTTTTCTGGACATTTTTGACCCTAACTAATAGTTGAAAACAAAAACATTTGAAAAAAATTTTAAATGAAATTTCATTAATATGTGATGGGGTGTGATTAAAATGCCTGAAGTCAAGGTAATTGGAAAAGATGCTCTCGGAAGGGAAGTTAAAGATCTAAGCGTTATCCCTTGGTGGGGAGTGGACAGAAGGGAAATCGAATGGTACCCAAAGATAAACTATGATAAATGTGTTGGATGCGGGCTCTGCTTTGTAACATGTGGAAGGAGAGTCTTTGACTGGGATACGGATAACGCCAGACCGGTAGTGGCGATGCCATACAACTGCATGGTAGGATGCAACACATGTGCAATGCTCTGCCCATGTGATGCAATAGAGTTTCCAGATAAGGGTTATCTAAAGAAATGGGTCGCTAAGGGGAGAGTCATAAAGAAAGCATTTGAAATGGTCGATTCAATAATGCCCAAGAATCACTTGAGTGAAAAGGAGATAGAAAGCACACCTGAAGGATGAGCTGTAGTGGGAGGGATGGGGCGGCTTAGATAAGTCCCAGCTAAAGGAGATAACGATTTTCACAAACGAAGACGTGAAGAAGATTCTTCGGGTAAAGAGCTTGCAGAAAAGTACGAAATGATTTTCAACACCATTGGAACGGAGAAGATAAAGGGAGAAGCGGAGGTTATCAAAAATAATCACTTTTTATAAGCCACATAGATATCCGCTTCTATTATTTTCATATCTTTTGTAACATAATGATGCACAAAATATAAGTTCCCCTGTGCATCCAGCACCGGCTCCCCGGCAAAGTTAGAAACTATTTCCTCTGGCTCACTCCATCCATCTTTTGTTTTTAAAGATCTAAATATTGCAGGGCCGGGATATCCAAGCCGAC
>QMUB01000215.1 GCA_003663695.1 Thermococci archaeon
CTTGAAGTATTTTGTATATGGGTTTACACTTTGACACCCTGCCATTGTGGAAGGGATAGTAAAAAAAGAGTTTAACGGAGCTTTTTCAAATTTATATAAAAACGATACCGCCTACGTATTCTTCATTCCAGAGAGGGACTTTAAGGAAGTAAGGATAGTAGGAGTTGGAAACGCCGAAGTTTTCATCAACGGAGCCCCAGCCAGAGCCTTCAAAGAAAACGAAGTCAAAATGATTACAGTTAAAACCCATGTAAAAAGTGGGCAACCATGTGTTATAGAATTCAGGGGAATCGTTTTAGTAGAAGATATCCTTCTCAGAAAATAGAAAGGAAATAAGAGAATAATCAATCAAGCGCACTGCTGAGCTCCTCACTGAGTTTGCTGGTGATGGCGCTCTGGCCGGAGCTTATCGCGCTACCTGTACTTCCACCTGAAGTCCTTAAGTATCTTATCACTATAGCCACTATAATCAAAGCCGCGGCAATCATAAACAGATACTCAATTGCTCCTTGTGCTTTCCTCTTCATTTTAACACCTCCAAAGAGACACTTCAATATTATTTTAGAGCAGAAATATTATATATATCTTTCCCCTCAAATTTGAGTGATTAATCCCCAATCCTGGGGTGGGCGCATGGAATTGGTTGTTATACAATGTGAATCTTCAAATATTGAAGAATGTGTAAAATGTGTTAGAGAAAATTCAAAGAAGGAACTCTCATCAAAACCGGGCAAAATCATTAAATCGAGGATCTCCTTGAGTTTTGGTGCATTTATGAACCTGAGCCTGGCTTTAACCGTGAACAGTACCGAATTAGCCCATAAAGGCATTATTGCAGAGTATTCCTCCGGTAAAAGTAGGAAAGACGCTTTAAAAAATGTCCAAAAGAAGATTAACTCCCAGCTAACACCTTACTACGAGGTGGTGGACTTCGAATTCGGGACTTATACCATGCCCGTGACAAGGAGGCACTATGCGGTCGGAGTTGCTGTTTACAATGTCCCTACACAAAAAAGCGAACTGCATCTCTTGGGAGTTAAGGAGAGAAGGGAGCTCCTTGCAAAGGCCTTAGGACTCTTCCAATATAATCCAAAGGCTCTAAACATCTCGGAAATCGCTAGGATATTCAAGGTATCAAGAGATTCCATTTATTACGATATTGAGCAAATTCTAAAGGAAAGAAGAAGAATTTAAATTTTCTGCAAAATTCTAGCTTATACTAGTTTTTATGGGTATGGGTGTAGCCGAGAGCACGAATATTACAATAACAATCAAAGCCAGGAGTATCTGTCTCTTTCCTATGGGGCTGACCTCATCAAGGGCTCCCGGATTTCCAGCTCTACCCAATATGAGTATTATGAAAGCCCAGAGCACCCATACAGGCCAGAAAGCGCTCAATATAAGGAGTGAAAGTCCTATTCCCATGGTGAAGTAGTAGTGAAGCTTCTCTCCCATGAATGCCCTTGCGACATGTCCTCCATCAAGCTGAGCGGCGGGTATTAGATTTAGAAAAGTCACCAAAATCCCAACCCAGCCTGCGATAGCAACGGGATGGAGCTGGATTACCAAATCACCATTTCCAAAGAAGGCTTTCTCGATTATCATGAATAGTAAGTTTTCTCCGAAGTATATCCCTTCTCCGATATGGGATATCATGCTCGCTGGAAGTGCTACGGAGAGTTTCAATCCAATTATCGAAACAGGAATTGCCACCAAAAAACCTGCTATGGGACCGCTTACCCCTAAATCTATAGCCGCGTTTCTCGTGGGGATTGGGGATTTAACCCTTATCACGGCACCAAGCGTCCCGAGGAGATTTGGAAATGGTATAAAATATGGGAAAGTCGATTTAACCCCATGGATTGTTGCCGCTATTTTGTGCCCCATCTCGTGGGTTCCCAGAATCGCGAGCACGCTTATAGAGAATGCGAGTGCGTTTAAATATATGTTCCTTATACCCGGCAGGTTGTACTCATTTAAGAACGCCACATAGCTTGAAGAAAGCCAGTAACCTGCTAAAAACGTACTTATCACAGTGGCTATAAAGAGGCTTATTCCTATAAACGGGTTGTCTTTTTTAATAGGCTGAGCGGGGAATACATAGAGAATAACCCTGTCCTTATGCCTTTTAAGAGCTGCCCAGTATTTGAGCTTTTCCAGTTCCCGCAGAACTCTTTCAAAATCCTGTTCCTTAATCGAGAGGACTTCAAATGCCGTTACCCTTCCTTCGACTTTCATCTCTCCAAGGTCGTAGAACTCCCTGAGCTTTGTGTAGAGCTCTGTATTGGTCTCTTCTCCACCTATCTCCTTACTTTCAAGCTCAAAGCCCACCAGAACCATGTCCCCTCCACACTCTGGACATGCTCCACCAAGCACGGCATCATTTGAGTCCTTAACCTCCCTGTGCCCGCAGTCTATACACTCATAAATTCCCCTAGGCATTTCTCTCACCGTTAGAATAAGTTTAGAAAGAGGATTTAAATACCTATTCCTCTATCCGTATCTCTCCCTTGTCAGCATCCACCTCAATGATCTGTCCACTTTTTATCCTGCTTACATCAATTCCATCCACCATAGGTATCTCAGCTATTATTGCGCCGGTGGCAACTATAGTCTCCGCTTCCCCAACTACTATCGCTTTGGGAGCAACCCCATTTTTCTTGAGCTGGTATATAACATAAGAACCAACTGTGGATCCTTTCCCCCGTGGAAAAACGAGGATCTTATCTCTTACGGATTCACCCCTTATGTCGCTTTCTGCATCTCTAATTTCCCCTGTATTCGGATCAACTCCTCCAAGGAACGATAGAGGTTTTTTGGACACTAAAGCGATGCCTTTTGCTTTCCCCTTTGTAATTCTCCTTCCTTTTAAAATCATTATAATCACCTCAGGGAGCCTCCATTATGAGTTTCTCCGTGTTATCGAGTTTA
>QMUB01000216.1 GCA_003663695.1 Thermococci archaeon
AAAACAAAAGGAGAATCACTTCCTGTGCTTCCTTGACCAGCTGTACTTCCTCATCCTGCTGCTCCTTCCAAAGCCGCATGCAGCGCAGTAGCCCTTCTTCCTGTTAAAGGATTTTCTACCGCATCTCCTGCACCTGATGTGGGTCTCCTTCTTATTCCTCTGCCCCATTGTAGCTGTTCCGCTTCCCATGAGCGTCCACCTCACTCAGTTTCGTAATCAACAGGGGAAATCGCCAAAACGTTGTCTCCCCTAATTACAATGCGCCCGTAGCTCTTCACAATCTCCCCATTCTCGACGAGTTGAGCATCAGCCAATACTATATTCAGGTGAATATCATAACCCTTAAGCTTACCTCTAACTTCCAACCCTCTCTTCAGGAGCACTAAAACGTCCTTCTCAAGTGACTTGTGGATAACATCAAGTGGTCTTTCCGCCATTCTTCTTCCCTCCCAAATAACCAAAGATAGTTTGTTCACATCAATAACTGGAAAAAGGCTTTATAACTCTTTCCCTAAAATCCTCTTCAGTTCTTCAATAACTTCTCTTTCATTGAGAGATGCCGTGTTGATGTGCCCTTCCCTCTTCAGCCGATACCCTATCTTAACGCTCGTTGGTATTTTTATACCAAGATTCTCTAGGAACTCAACCTCCCCAAAAACCTGCCTAGGCTTTCCCTCCAGTATTATCTCGCCTTTGTGCATTATGATAACCCTATCAGCGAAGTTTAAAAGATAGTCCGTGTTGTGTTCCACCATTATCGTTGTAATTCCCTGCTCTTTGTTTAGAAGTGTGACCAAACTCAGAACCTGTTCTCGTCCTAAAGGATCAAGCTGTGAAGTTGGTTCGTCCAAAACAAGAACTTCAGGCTTCATTGCCAAAACGCTCGCTATAGCCAGGCGCTGCTTTTGACCGCCGCTCAGATTAGGAGGAAATTCATTCTCAAACCCCTCCAGACCCGCCAGTTTTAAAGCCCATTTAATGCGGCGCTTAATCTCCTCCACATCCAAACCCAAATTCTCAAGCCCAAAGGCGATTTCCTCCTCAACAGTCATGTTGAAGAGCTGCGAATCGGGGTTCTGGAGAACCAAACCCACGAGTGTGGAAAGTTCAGCAACACTCTTATCCTTCGTATTGTACCCCTTAACGTAAACATTTCCTTCAAAATCTCCGGTTATCGAATGAGGGATTATTCCATTGAACGTCAGACAGAGGGTTGACTTACCGCTTCCGCTTGCTCCCAAAATCCCCACGAACTCACCTTTTTTAACCCTAAAGCTAATATCTCTTAGGGAATAATCATCAGCCCCTGCATATTTGAAGCTTAATCCTTCCACCCTTATAACTGACATGGATTAATCTAAGCGGTGAAGGTTTAAAAGCATTGAGAACAATTTACTTTAGGTGGTGAGTGTGGATAAGGAAGAAGTGTGGAAGTATCTGAGCCTCATTCTCACGCTCTTACTTGCCTTGGCTATAGTTTCTAACGTTTTGCTTTATATGCAGACAGGAGAACTCCAAAAAGCCCTTGAAGAGCAGAACAAAACATACGCCTTCGAGGTACAGGTGCCAAACATCACCGTTGTGAGCAACAATACCGCACTTCAGGCTAAAATCATCGAACTTCAGAACGAAATTGATTATCTAAAAACCCAACTCAGAGAGAAGAGGGAAACTGAAGCAAATGCCACAATAGTAATACTGCCTATAATGGGGCCCATCGATGATTACACGGCTAAAGATGTCATAACAAAGATCAGGGAGGTAGAGGAGAACAAGAGCATAGGCGGTGTTTTGGTGTGGATTGAGAGCCCAGGAGGCTATGTTGGCCCCGTGAGGCTCATATACAAAGAACTCAAAAAACTAAGTTACAATGTCCCTGTGGTTGCTTATACGGGCTCACTTGCGGATTCCGGGGGATACTATATCGCATGTGCAGCGGATAAGATAATAGCGGATCCCCTTGCAGACGTTGGGAGTATAGGAGTCCTCTATGTTCACTACGATCTGGAGCAGAACTACGCCCAGAACGGCATAAAGGTGAACGTATTCAAGACAGGGAAATATAAGGACATGGGAGGGGAATGGAGGGATTTAACGGATGAAGAGAGAAAGATGATAAGCGACATGATCAACACGTACTTCGAGGACTTTTTGAACGCCGTGAGTCAGGGGAGGAACCTCGATATGAACACGACCAAGGAATATGCAAGCGGGAGAAGCTGGTTTGCAAAGGACGTTGAAGGGGTTCTGGTGGATGAAACGGGGGATATGAACTCGGCAATAAAATCCCTCGAAGGTCTTATGGGGGTTGAAAAAGCAAAGGTAGTGTTCTATGACGCAAATAAGGTTGATTTCGGAGTATACCAGAGCTCATCTCTATATATGCCCGCCACATATGTCATGTCATACATAAGGGGGTGAGCCGGTGCAGTGTGAGGAGGAGCTTGAAGTTTACGAGAATGGATTTGAGGATGGCCGGTTTAACCTGAGAGTTGAATATTACGGGACCGACGCCCGGAAAATACTCCTAGCCATAATCTATGAGCTCTATCTCCCCGATTACGGGAAGGAATATGTATATCCCTTTGAATGTGCAAAGGAGTTCTGGGGCATTTCCATGGAAGGGGAGGAGGTTAAGGGAGAGGAATTCATGCTGGGCAGGACAAAATTTGTAAACCTCTCCCTCCTGAACAGGCTTGAGGGTGCTCTTGAAAAAATAGAGGCACCTGAAAATCTGAAAAAGTCCATTTTGAAAGAGCTTGGGAAAAGCGAGATCTACAGGCTCAAAGATGGCATCGTTGCTCTGGGCAAAAATTTCATCCTGGATGAGGGAAGAAGGCGGCTCTTCATTTTCAACAAGCCGAGGGCAAGGGAACTGCTCCTCAGATATTTGAGGAAGTGGTAGAATGAACGGAG
>QMUB01000217.1 GCA_003663695.1 Thermococci archaeon
ACTTTATAGATCTTATGCGAGAGGTAACGTTATAGAAGACCCTAAATATACGAAGGAAAGATATTTCAGCATGAAAGAGATAAAATCTCTGGTAGAAAAAAATAAAGAAGTACTTAAAGGGTGCTGAAATACTTCTTAAAGAAAATGATTATGAATTTTTCGGTTTCAAGAAACTACTATGCAATGTTTTACTATGCGCAAGTGATGTTGCTTACGAAAAATCTATTATTTTTTCTCTCATAAAGGTGTAATTCTGCTTTTGGAGAACATTTTATAAAAACAGGTGCCTTCCCAAAAGAAATAAAAAGAGAGTTAAATAAAGCATTTAAAAAAAAAGCAGTTAGGAGATTATGAATACACTTTTGTAGTATCCAAGAGGAAAGCTGAAGAAAATGCTTGAGAGTGGAAAGAAATTCGTGAATGAGATAGTTCGACATATGAAGGAGAAAAAAGATATTAAATTACACGTAGCCTGATAGAGGACATACAGCTATGTATTGCCAAAATCCGGCAAAAATCGAATCTCGTAATATCCGAAACGTTAGGTATAATCGTGGACTTCGGGCGCAGAAGTAATAAATTGGAGTGGTAAGAAATGAAGGAACTAAAACCTGAAATACATGATATTGGAAAGCTCATAGATAGTTCTATAATCAAGCATAATTTTGAGAACTACCCTGAAAAACTTAAAAATGTTCCATCTATTAAAATGAATCCAATTTGGGAGGGAATTTTACAACATCACTGCACGGAAAGAGATGAGGAATATCCTAAGAGTTTTAAAACATTCGTCTTATCAGTTGCTGATAGCGTAGCCGCGGTTGCTTCAAGGCATTATAAAGAAAAGGTAGTTGGACATAATGTTTATAAACTTTGGAATCCGCCCAGGAAAAATATTCGTGATCTATCTAAAGCGATAGGGAGAGATACTCGTACTCCCCACTGGATAACCAGGATTGTAGAATTCGTAAATAAATACCCTTCTGTAGAAGACTTTTTTGAAACTTTTGGAAAATACCTTAAATTAAGAGCAGAAGATGCAAAAACTAATATCACTTCTTTATGGACTCATAGTAAGTTAACAGGACTTTTTTATCGTTTTTTGTATGATTATTTAGAAGAAATTGACGACGAGTGGTTTCAAAACGCCAGTAAAGAAGAAATTAGAAAACTTATAGATTCTGTTAAGAAAAACACAAAAGTAAAAATAGTGAAAATTAAGATAAATTTTCCACAACACCCAGTTAGAATTAGAGATTTAAACGTTTTCGACGTTTTGAAGGAAGTGAAAAACGAAATATTGGAGAAATATCCAGACAATGTAATTTTTGTTGGATTCAATGAACTGCTATTAATTCTCCCATTGAATAAAAAGCTTGAGGAAATGAGGGAAATTGTCTCCAAATATGGTTTCTGGTTTGAATACGTTGAAAGAGTTCAGAATCTCGACAAGCTTTATCCAGATCCTGATAGAGTAACGAGGTTGATAAACAAAATGCAAAAGATGCAATATAAAAAATTTGAAGAGCAAATAGCAAAGGTGCCACCTGATAAAAAGAAAAAAGCTGAGGAAGGGATTAGAAAAACAATATTTGAGAAGGGAAAAGAGGCAAAAAGAATAGCCGAACTTTGGGATGAATATCACCATGAATTAAGTGAGAAATTATACAAGAAAGGTTCCATTTATGCAAATTTGCCAGATCAGATTAATCCACCTATTTGCGAAATTTGCCAGTTAAATCAAGCTACTGAAAAATGGGTAGATGAAGAAAGTGGAATAGTAGAGAATCTATGCAAAAACTGTCTCCACATTAGAAAGAGAGGTTCAAAGTTTCCAAAATTAGATGAATGGGAAAAAGAAGGAGCAGATAGAATACTTTGGATAAGGATAGGTTTGGATATAAATGAATTGATAAATGTTTTGGAAGACTTATATGCTGAGTATTTGAGAAGTTTAGGAATAAAAGAACCAGAAGAGCGAGCAGAAATAAGGTTTTCTGTATTATCAGAGTTCGATTGGGATTACAAAGAATTTCTAAGCAAGTTTAGAGATAAAATTTTGGGCTCATTTGAGAAAAACGATTTTCAACAAATTTTAGAGGATTTTGTAGCTGTTAAAATAAAAAGTCTTAAGGATGTTTTCACGGTATTAAGAATATTTGATGATATTTTTAGTGAGTTCTTCCCTAAATTTAAAGAAGTTACATCGCCAATAAAATTAGGAATAGTATGCTCCAATATAAAGTATCCATTTTTGGAGTCTTGGCGAATCCTTTCTGACTTAAAATATGATGTCCATGTTTGCGTGATTGGTAAAGGGGAAATTAAACTTAACATGAAGCAACTTACACCATTTTTGGAAATTAAAGTGAAAAATAAAGCTCTAATACATAAATTGGTCGCAATGAGTGAAATTTCAGAGAAATTAGCAGAAATTATGCTATATGACCGAGCTGATAGGGATTACAGAAAATACAAACCTCTACGAGACGCTGTAAGGGAGTTTGGTTATCAAAATATACTAACTTATGCAAAAATTATGGGTGGTTAAAATGGAGTTCCTTCACTATACATTCCAGAGTGAGACATTATGCATTGGGGAACGAATTAAGAAGGGGACATTTAGACCAACGGTGACGACGATTCCATACACAACAATAACTGGTGCGCTAAAAAGTTATTTTGGTGGAGAAGAAATACATGCTGTAGGTTGCATAGAAAGTTACGATTCTAAAGATTATCTTACCTATTCGCCAAGAGACAGAGGAACAGGAGTAAGTAAAATTCCTATTTCACTTGAATTTTTAGTTAATGTTAGAGGTCATATATACATACTCAAAAATAAAGAAGCAGAAGAGATTCCAGATAGATTCGAGTTGAAACTAGGAGCATTACGAGTTAAAGG
>QMUB01000218.1 GCA_003663695.1 Thermococci archaeon
TTCAATGGAATAATCACACAGAGACTTATTGACTTGGTGAGCGATAAAGGCGTTAAATACCTCGTTGGCGCAAGGAAAGCCAATGTCGTTAGGAGACCCATAGATTTGAGGATAATAACCTTTGCCGAATGAGCCTTTTCCTTTACATTCTTTTTTCTTGAGCACCGCATAACCTTTATAACTGCACTTTCCCTTTCTCATTTAGGTGATGGAAGTGGAGGAGACTATACTCAAGTATGCGCTCATCAATGCCCTTCAGCATGGAGGAAAAGCCAACTCGAAGGCGGTTATTGGGAAAATACTGGGAGAGATCCCTGAGTTAAGACCGAAAGCTAGGGAGATAATCCCCATTGTAAAGCAGGTTGTCGAGAAAGTTAATGGAATGAACATAGAGGAGCAGGAAAAGAGACTTAGGGAGATTTATCCGGAATTTTTTGAAGAGAAAAAGGAGAAAAAAGAGGAGAAAAAAGTTCTTCCCCCTCTTCCAAAGGCGGAGAAGGGTAAGGTTGTCACGCGCTTTGCCCCAAACCCCGATGGAGTCTTCCATTTGGGAAATGCAAGGGCTGCCATTTTGAGCTATGAGTATGCCAGGATGTATGACGGAAAGTTCATTTTGAGATTTGATGATACTGATCCAAAGGTTAAGAGGCCGGAGCCCATTTTCTACGAGTGGATTCTTGAGGATTTGAAATGGCTTGGTATGGAACCCGATGAGATTCACTATGCCAGTGATAGGCTTGAACTCTACTATGAATACGCCGAGAGGCTCTTGAGAATGGGAAAGGCTTATGTCTGCACGTGTGAACCATCTCACTACAAAAAGCTCAGGGACGAGGGAAAACCCTGCCCTCACCGCGAGCTTCCTCCGGAGATTCAGCTTGAAGAATGGAGGAAGATGCTCGATGGGGAGTATAAAGAGGGGGAGGCGGTAGTAAGGATTAAAACCGACCTGAAGCATCCAAATCCCGCAGTTAGAGATTGGCCGGCTTTGAGGATAATCGATGAGCCAAATCATCCAAGGACGGGCAATAAATATCGTGTATGGCCTCTCTACAATTTCGCTTCGGCTGTGGATGATCACGAGCTAGGTGTTACCCATATATTCAGGGGTCAGGAGCACGCCGAGAACGAGACGAGGCAGAGATACATGTACGATTATCTTGGATGGGGATACCCGCAGGCAGTTCATCACGGACGTCTATCAATTGAAGGGGTTGTTTTAAGCAAATCAAAGACCAGGAAAGGAATTGAAGAGGGCAGATACCTGGGATGGGATGATCCGCGCTTGGGAACCATAAGGGCATTAAAGAGGCGTGGTATAAAGCCGGAAGCAATTAGGGAGGTTATAATCGAAGTGGGCTTGAAGAGGAGTGATACAACTATAAGCTGGGATAATCTAGCTGCAATAAATAGAAAATTAATCGAGCCCATCGCAAACAGATACTTCTTCGTTGCGGATCCAATCCCAATGCATATTGAAGGATTTGAGGAGGAGTTCACAGCGGAGGTACCCCTCCATCCTGATCATCCAGAGAGGGGTGTTAGAAAACTCAAATTCACGCCAGGGAAACCGATCTATGTCTCAAAGGATGATCTGGAGCTCCTCAAAAAGAGTGAGTACATAAGGCTTAAAGACCTCTTTAATGTGAGGTTGCTTGAGGTTAGCGAGAGGGAGGTAGTGGCAGAGTTTGATAGCCTTGAGTATGAGAAGGCGAGAGAACACAGATGGAGAATGATTCACTGGGTTCCCGAAGGCAAACCATGTGAGGTTCTGATCCCTGAGGGGGATGAGCTCATAGTCAAGAGAGGGCTCTTGGAGATGGATGCAACGTTAAACGTTGATGATGTTGTACAATTTGAGCGCTTTGGCTTCGTTAGAGTTGATGCAGTTGAGGAAGGAAAGCTTAGGGCAGTGTTTGCTCACAAGTGATCTATTCAAGGACATCCAGAAGATCCGCACATCCGAGAACTTCCTTCGCAATTTCTTTACCCTTTTTTGAATCTTCAAGGAGCTTTATGATGAGCTTTCCGCTTGGATATATGCTAACTTCATACCCTCCAATTTCGGCTATGAGAAGCATCTGCGGGATTATCTTTTTGATTTTGACTCCATTCTCCTTTAGACATCTTGAAATCTTGATGAGATCAATTTTTATCTCCCTTTCCCATGAATAAGGCTGGATAACCAGTCCCTTCATCGTGACGCATGCCTTTGCTATTATCATTTTCTCACCTTTCGAGAGATTCATCTTTGGATATTTATAACTTGCTCCATTTCGGGATCTGGGCAGTATCCATTTTTGACCAGAAATGCTTAAAAGTTGGTTATTGATTGTTAACCCGGAGGTGGGATGATGCTTAAGGTTGATAACTTAAAGGTCACGGTTGAGGGTAAAGATATCCTCAGAGGAGTAAACCTCAATGTTGGAGAAAAGGAATTTCATGTCATTATGGGACCCAACGGGAGTGGAAAGTCCACTTTAGCCCTAACCATAGCGGGACATCCAAGATACACCGTGGTTGATGGAGGGATATTTTTTAATGGAGAGGATATCACGGAGATTCCGGCTAATGAGAGGGTCAAAAAGGGTATATTTCTGGCTTTTCAGCATCCCGAGGAAGTAGAAGGCGTCAAAATCATGGAATTTCTTCAGACTATCCTAAACAAGGTCAAAGGCATGGATTTAGCGGATGCCTATGATAGGATCACAGAGCGTCTTAAGGAGGTATGGTTCAGGGAGGATATATTAAAGCGCTTCATAAACGTCGGATTCTCTGGAGGAGAGAGAAAGCGCTTTGAAATTCTCCAGGCCCTGCTAATGGAGCCAAAGCTCCTGATTCTGGATGAGCCGGACAGCGGGGTTGATATAGATTCTCTGAGCGTAATATCCATGAAA
>QMUB01000219.1 GCA_003663695.1 Thermococci archaeon
CAAAGAGTGTAAAAGCGTGAACGAAGCAAAGGAATTCATAAAAAGCGTTTCGAAGGAATTTAGAGACGCGACTCACAATTGTTGGGCTTACCGCGTTTACGAAAATGGCAAGATAGTTGAACACAGCTCTGACGCTGGCGAACCATCAGGAAGCGCCGGGCTTCCCATTCTAGGAGCTATTAAATCCCTCGATCTGGTCAACATCGCCGTCGTCGTAACCAGGTACTTTGGAGGCGTGAAGTTGGGAATAAGAGGCCTCATAGATGCCTACTCTCAAGCCGCATTGTCTGTGCTCCAGCAGCTTAAATTTATGCACGCAGAAGAGGTTTATCTCTACAAACTTAAATTGCCCATATCCGAATATGGCAAAGTCCTTTCAAAACTCTCAAGACAAGCGAAAATATTGAGTGAGAACTTCACCCAAGACAGTTTTGAAATAATATATGCATCGAAAACCCCCATAATAGAAGACGCCACAAGGATTAAGAAAACACTGATGGAGAAAGAAAGTTAAAGCTCTTTTCGGAGATATTCCATGATGCTTTCCTTTTCTGGCGAAAGAGGAGTTATGTCGAAATGGCTCTCGATACTTCTCGGATCCTTGAGACCGCTTCCCGTAACGACAATGGCAACACTCGCCCCTCTTTCCACTCTACCTTCCCTGATAGCCTTTTTGAGGCCTGCATAGGGAGCAGCTCCGGCTGGCTCCGCGAAAACTCCTGTGTCTGAGGCAAGCTCAAGTTGCGCATCCAGAATCTCCTCATCTGTTACCGATATGAAAAAGCCCCCGCTCCTTTTCACATATTTACAGGCTTTTATAACATCCCTGGGCTTTCCCACAGCTATTGAATCTGCAACGGACTTAGCTTCCCCATCTTCCGGCTCAAACGGCTCTCCTTTGTCAAAGACACGCTTTACAAAATCCGCCCCTTCCGCTTGAACACCCACTATCTTTGGAACCCTATCTACCAACCCCACCTTCCACATGTCATAAAATCCTTTGAAAAGTGAACTCACTACAGTTCCATCCCCTACTCCTACGAAGACATAATCCGGCAATTCCCAATCGGTTTGTACCGCTATCTCCATAGCCCCGGTTTTCTTACCCTCCAAAAGATACGGATTGATAGCACTGTTGCGGCTATACCATCCCATCTCTCTTCCTATTTCCATCGAAAGGTCAAAAGCCACATCGTAACTCGCATCTATGGGAACCAAAATCGCCCCATAAACCAATATCTGCAAGAGCTTTGGTTTTGGAGCGCTCGCAGGTACGAAAATGACAGATTTCAGATGCGTGGGAGCGGTTAGTCCTGCCAGAGATGAAGCTGCATTGCCCGTTGACGCAGCGTATATAACCTCATAACCCTTTTCTACGGCTTTGGCTATAGCCATCGCCGAGGCTCTATCTTTGTAAGAAGCAGTAGGATTTGTTCCATCATACTTCACCAGAAAACGCGAAATTCCAAGCTTTTCAGCTACACTGGGAAACTCATAAAGAGGAGTACCCCCAACCTTCAAAGGAGGCTTATAAAAACCCTTTCTTAGCGGAAGAAGCTTCCTGAATTGAAACATATCAGCTTCAGGTGAAAACTCCTCTCTTGAAGCCTTTATATTTTCAAAATCATAAACGACCTCCAGCGTTCCTTTCCTATCACCACAATAGGGACAGGTATACTCAACCTCATCGGGTGAGAACGTTCTCCCACAGTTAATGCATCGCAACACGTAACTCATAGCCATCTCCCCTCAACGGGCATAACACCACTTATGGCATTCACCGGACATCTTGTCTGACACAGACCGCATCCAAAGCACTTTTCTTCGTCAACGACAACTTCTCTCCTATCCGGATGTACAAAAATCGCCCAGTAAGGACATACCCATTCACATGTCTTGCAAAAGGTACACTTTGACAGGTCTACCCTGGGATGATTTGGAGAGCAGGAAACTTCAAACTCGAGCTTCGTGTTGACTACCTCTTCCACAGAAGAAAATCCGTACTTCTCAAGAACCCTTGGAAGAGATTCTACAATCCTCTTGTATATGTCCTTGCCATGAATGAGCGCAGCTGACAGAAGCTGGACAGCCTTTGCCCCTGCCAGGAGAAACTCGACAACATCATCCGCACTCTTTATGCCACCAACTCCTATAATTTCCATGTCGGGAACTTCCCTTGAAAGCATATAAACCATAGCGAGTGCGAGGGGTTTTATCGCTGGCCCAGACGTCCAAACGAAGGAATCTTTTCCTCCAAAAACCACTATTCTTTTGTTGGGATCTATTTTCAATGTGGGTCCGAGAGAATTTATAGCCACCACACCATTGGCACCATTCTCTTTGGCAACCTTGGCAAAACCAACTGGATCAGGTATATGAGGACTCATCTTCATGAAAATGGGTTTTTCGGTATGTTTCCTTATCGCAGCGACTATCTCCC
This sequence comes from Thermococci archaeon, assembly GCA_003663695.1. Lineage (GTDB taxonomy): Archaea > Methanobacteriota_B > Thermococci > Thermococcales > Thermococcaceae > Palaeococcus. Next base: position 2,441 of record QMUB01000219.1, read on the forward strand.
CTATCTTGGAAAGATCCTTACCCACGTAATGAGTGGAAACCTCAAAGGCATCAGCAAATTCATCGAGTTCGGGTATGAGCTCTTCCATGTCCTCTTTCGTATAACCAACACTGACTATAAGCGGGATCTTTAACTCCCTTTTAAGGCGTGGCAGGATCTCTTTTATCCACCTCTCTGGAGGAAGTTCACTCCAAAGTTCTGCGTTCATGACATAACTCTGAGTGGCTCCAATGCACGGTCTTGGAACCTGAGCCGCCTTTGTGGAAATGGTCTTCGTCACAACCGCACCTACCCCAAGCCTTGCTATGTACAGGATTTTTTCATCATCACCAACGAGAGGCCCTGAAGCCGGCATCACGGGATTTTCCAAGAGAATCCCTGCAAAGCGGGTTGAAAGATCCATGGAAAGCCCTCCTTTCCCTTTTACCAAATAATACCTTTTCCCATATAAAA
>QMUB01000220.1 GCA_003663695.1 Thermococci archaeon
TAGAGGTAGATGATGCAGTCTTTTTCCTCGCTAAGTTTAAGAATGGCATTGTAGGTACATTTGAAGCTACCCGCTCAGCCTGGGGTAACAAAGAGGCATTCTCCTTTGAGATTAATGGCAGTAAAGGCAGTATCATTTTTAACTCAAAACAATATAATAAACTGTACTTCTTTGATTCTAAAGATCACCCTCGTATTCAAGGGATGCGGACAATATACGTAGGAAACACGTATCACCCATATGGGGAGACTCCTTGGCCATATGGTGAAGTAATCGGATATACTGATCTTTTTGTTTATCAGGCATATGAGATCTTGAGAATGTTACTCACGGAACAAAAAGGAGTCATTGCAACCTTCAACGAGGCGCTTCAGGTGCAAGCAGTAATTGATGCTGTTTCAAAATCCAAAAGAGAAGGCCGTTGGGTCCAGGTAGAAGAGGTCCTTGAAGGATAAAGAGATGTGAAGAAATCATAAGAGACAAGGAGGGGAGATGTCTAAAAAGAAAAAACTAGCTATTCATGGTGGAAGTCCTGTTAGGAGAACCCCATTGCCACCAATGTATCCAGGTGCTACTTTTATCGATGAAGCGGAACAGAACAGTGTAAAGAAAGTCTTGGAAAGCAAATCCCTTTTCAGATATTATGGACCGAAGTTCTTGAATATAACCGGTGAGTTTGAACGTGCATTAAGCTCCTATCTAGGAACCAAGTATGTATTGGGGGTCAATTCTGGCACTTCTGCATTGCACTGTGCTCTTACGGGAGTAGGAGTTGGTGCAGAGGATGAGGTGATCATACCTGCATATGCTTGGGTTTCTTGTCCCTGCGCAGTTATCGCAGCGAAGGCGAGGCCAGTTCTTGCAAATATTGATAAATCTCTCACCCTCGATCCTAAAGAAATTGAAAACAAAGTATCTGAAAGGACGAAAGCCGTCATGGCTGTACATATCAGAGGTGTAGGGTGTGATATGGATCCTATTATGAAGATAGCTCGCAAATATGAGCTCAAGGTTGTGGAGGACGTGGCCCAAGCTGCAGGAGGTACGTATCATGGCAAGAAGTTGGGAAGTATAGGGGACGTGGGGACTTTCAGTTTCCAATTAAATAAAATAATTTCAGCTGGTGAGGGAGGCGCTGTTGCCACGGATGATCCGGTAATTTATGAGCGCGCCGTTATGCTCCACGATGCAGGTGCTCCTTATAGGGGACGAATAACGAGTAGAGATTTCATTCCCGGCGTAAACTATCGCATGAATGAGGTTATTGCTGCTATTATGATTGAACAGCTTAAAAAGATAGACAAAATAATCCTTGCAATGAAAAAGAATAAGAAAAAAATAAAGGAGGAAATTTCAGATATTGAAGGGATTGAATTCCGCCATTTGCCGGACCCTGAGGGAGACACTTCTGTATGCCTTGTGTTTTATTTGCCGACTGCTGAAAAAGCGAGAGAATTCCAACGAGCTCTACATGCAGAGAATATTTACGTGTCAAGTGGTGGATACCCCCCTGTTATATATGATCCTGAGGTCTTTGATGGACACGTATTTGTCCATTGGAAGCATATTTTTAAAAACTTGGACAAAATTATGAGCAAGTATTCACAAACCCTTGATATTCTTGGTCGGGCTGTACATTTAGATATTAGTCCATTGTTTACAGAAAGTGATATAGAGTCCATAATTGAAGGGATACACAAAGTAGCTGATGCGCTTCTATGAATCACGAAAGGAAAAAGATGTGTTATGGAGTCTGTACTTGGATCTTTGGAGAAAAAGATCTTGAGGAAATAGCAAGGAAACTTTCAGAGTTCGGCTACGACGGTGTTGAACTTTTCGGAGACTGGGAGCTTTACCCTCCTAAGCTAGCACGGCGCGTCCTTTCTGAGCATGGCCTCCGTGTTTTCTCTCTTACACCAAAAGATGTCGACCTTGCTCACCCAGCAAGCAAGATACGCAAACAAGCAATTGATTATTATCTGAGACTCCTCGATTTTGCAGCTTTTCTGGAAGCTCCCCTCGTCTCGTGCCACGGTATGTCTGGACGAATAAGGCCAATTAGTACTCAGCAGGAGGAGGAACATCTATTTTACGAAGCAGTTTGTTTTCTTGCAGAGCGTGCGAGGAAATTAGGGATACGCCTTGTTTTAGAAGGACTTAATCGATATGAGAGCTATTTTCTGAATACTGCGTCACAGTTGCGAACTTTTGTAGAAAAAATTGACACTTCTCTTGTAGGCATTCTCCTTGATACGTACCATATGAACATTGAAGAAGCTGACCTCGTTAATGCAATTTATACCGCAGGAGACAGGCTTTTTTTATTTCATGTCGCTGACTCAAACCGTCGAGGAATCGGCCAAGGACATATTTCATTTCCTCCACTCTTTCGGGCTTTAAAAGACGTACGATATTCTGGGCCAATTATTGTCGAGTGTACGGCCCCCGGTCCGGACCCTTTTACTCCAGTAAAGGAAGGAAATTGGTATGAAATAGTATTAGATGATGTGAAGAAGTCTTTATATGAACTTAAAGCTCTGGATTTATGCTCCTAACCTAAGAGATTGTCTGAAAGCCGAAGGGCAAGGTAAGATTGGGGCATGAGCGCCAAGAGGTATCCGAGCGATCTTACGGGCAAGGAGTGGGAGGTATTGGAGCCTCTTCTTCCCAAGCCCAGGAACCCAGGGAGACCGAGGAGATACCCACTACGGGAGATCCCCAATGGGATTTATGTGCTGAGGAGTGGGTGTTCCTGGAGGATGATGCCGAAGGATCTTCTGCACTGGAAGACGGTCTACCACTACTTCAGGCTGTGGAGGGAGGATGGGACCTGGGGGAGGATAAACCGGGAGCTTCTGAAGAGGACGAGGAGGAAGCAGGGGAA
>QMUB01000221.1 GCA_003663695.1 Thermococci archaeon
ATGTAAACCCTCATGACAAGAGAGCCTAAGGGAAAGTATTTAAAAAGATAACTCCCTGGATATGGGCATTTGGAAAAAGTTAAAGGCAGTTCATCCAACATTTTGAGGGGATGTACATGAAGGAAGTCGTGCTATTAACCGGGGCTCCTCTGAACGGGAGAGATGAGTATATAGAGGAAGCGCTTAAAGAAGCTCAGAATGAAAGCTACGCCTATTACCATGTCTTTGACTACATAAGATATGTGGCAAAGGAGAGGGGTTATAAAATCACGCGAAAGAATGTTCTTGACTTTGCCCTCAACCATCCCGAGCTCATGAACGATATAAGGGATGAATCATTCGAAAGAATAAGAGGGGAGATAGATGAGAGCGACAAAAAAGTCCACCTCGTATCCACACCCTCACTCTTTAGATGGGGGAGCGGGAGTGTTCTGGGTTTCACCTTAAGCAATCTCAAGCTCCTAAAACCAAACAGAGTTCTGATAGTTCTCGATGATATACTGAGCGTCAGGAGAAGGATAATCCAAGATCCCGAATGGTTCGAGCGCTTCAGCAACGATGAGACCAATATAAAACTCACAACTCTTGTGATGTGGCGTGAAGATGCAATAAACCATGTTAAGACTCTTGTTCACGAGCTCAAAAAGGAGGGAATAGAGGTTCGCTATGTCCTACACTTCGGCATAAGGCATCCTTACAGGACCTTCCTTGACCTGATTTTCAAAGAGCATGATAAACCGCTTGTCTATTTGAGCTATCCGATGACGGGACATGAGGAGGAGTATTATCACAGGGTTAGGGGATTCTACAATAAGCTCAGCGAGCACTTCACGGTGCTTGATCCCGGTGCCCTCGACGATTGGTGGGTTGTTTCAGAGTATGACAACCAAGTGGAGAAGGATCCAAACATAACAAAAATCAAGATCACGGAGATCTTTGATGGACACAAGGTTGAAGAGCTCGATAGGGAGGACATAGAGCAGGCAACGGACATACTCAGGAGACAGCTCGTTGATAGGGATTTCAATCTCGTGAGGGTGAGCAAGGCTATAGCCGTTTACCACTATACCAAAGAAGTCTCTGCGGGAGTCATAAGCGAAATGGCGGAAGCTCACAGGAATCTGGGGGCGATTTACCTCTACTATCCATTCAAGCGTCGTCCGAGTCCATTTATGGAGTACTACGGGATGCAGAACCCCTCGAGAAGGACAATGTACAAAGACGAAGACGAGATGATCAGAGCCATGGTTGAAGAGAGAGAATACTGGACAAAGGCGTGAGGTGGAAGTATGGCGATTTACTTCATAGGACTGGGACTCTACGATGAGAGGGATATCACGCTCAAGGGGCTCGAGATTGCGAGGAAGTGTGATCTGTTATTCGCGGAGTTCTACACATCCCTGCTGGCGGGCACCACAATCGAAAAAATTCAAGAGCAGGTGGGAAAGCCAATAAAACGTTTAAACCGGGAAGATGTGGAGCTGAACTTTGAGCGTATTGTCTTGAAGGAGGCAAAGGATAAAGACGTAGCTTTCCTGACAGCCGGTGACCCCATGGTTGCAACAACCCACTCGGACCTGAGAATAAGGGCAAAACAGATGGGAATTGAGAGCTATGTGGTGCATGCCCCTTCGATTTATTCGGCGATAGCGATAACCGGTCTGCACATATATAAGTTCGGAAAGAGTGCCACCGTGGCATATCCCGAGAAAAACTGGTTTCCCACGAGCCACTATGACGTTATAAGAGAGAACAAGGAACGTGGGCTTCACACGATGCTCTTCCTCGATATAAAAGCGGATCAGGGACGGTATATGACGGCAAACGAAGCAATGGAAATCCTTCTTCAAGTTGAAGAGATGAAAGGAGAAAGAGCATTTACGGAGGATACTCTTGTGGTTGTCCTGGCGAGGGCGGGCTCATTAAATCCCACGCTTAAGGCGGGCTACGTTAAGGATATGGTTAAAGAGGATTTCGGAAGACAGCCTCATGTAATGGTAGTTCCCGGCAGACTTCACATAGTTGAAGCTGAATATCTCGTGGAGTTTGCCGGAGCCCCCAAGGAAATTCTGGATGAGGCTTAAATATTGCAAAATCTTTTTATTTTCAAAACAACCTAAGAGGGCACGAAAACTTTATAAAATGGAAACTAAAAAGAGAAGTTGCGTACGGGCCCGTGGTCTAGACTGGTTATGACGTCGCCCTCACACGGCGGAGGTCCGGGGTTCAAAGCCCCGCGGGCCCACCATAACGATTCTATGAAGTTCATAACATCCCCCTACTCAAAAAGGACCATTCTAAGCAGGTCATTAATGAATCTAGACCTGTTGATATAAAGCTTATCAAGGACTTCGCCGACATCTTCATCAATGCTAATGTGTAAGCGTGTCTTTCGCTTCTTTTTGCCCGAAACTCCCGAATGAGAGCCACTATTTTTAGTGGCCACTTTGGACACTTTGCCCATTGTTTTGCCCCAAATATCGAATTACCTATTACCCCAGTTCCCGTCGTGTCTTTGGTTGTGCCTGTTAGGAGTATGTCATTGAAAACACATCAAACATCAAAAACATTATAAACATTATAAACATACTAAACATTGAGTCTGTGAGAATGATCGGGCTCGGGCCCTTTGAGTGGTGGCCTCGGCAGACCCTTATGAAGCTGGGGATGCACCGTGAGAAGGGCTCATGAGTGATGTCTCTTTTATAATATTCCTTTTTTTCGGAGCTCCTTTTTAAGGCCTTTTAAGTTTGGAGTTTTCTCATAAATTTCGCGACTAATATATGCAATATTGTCAGTTAGAAGAACAATGTGTCGAAACTCTCTTCTTTTCTTGGCAATACTTTCTTTAAAAACATTC
>QMUB01000222.1 GCA_003663695.1 Thermococci archaeon
CTCATCCATGGAACATATACTTTTTTGCCCCTTATTACGGAGTACTTTTGGAATATTGGTATGAAAGTTCGTCCTTCGAGCTTCGGCATGTCGCTAAGATCCATAAGCCAGCCTTGAGAGTCATAATAATCCATTGCCCCATGGAGATCTCCAATTACACTGATAGTAACCTTACCACTTTTTTCTTCTGCTGCAAGCCTCATGTTTAGATCAGACTGACTTATTGGGATAAGCTCAGCATCAATACCCGTTTTCTCTTTAAATCCTGGCAGAACCGTGTTAAGAAGGAATGCCCTCTCTGCCGGAGGCATTAATTGGGTTGATGCCCAAACAACTTTGCCACCAGCTTCACTCGGAGAGGCGGTACTTGATGGTGTGCTCGATGGTGTACTCGATGGTGTTGTTGATGTTTGCCCTCCACCTATACAACCGCTGGCAAATATTGCGGCCGTCAAAACACCCACCAAAAACAAACCCAGCATCTTTTTGTTCATGAAGCTACACCTCCATACTTCAAAGCCATATTCGACGAGGGGATATATAAGTTTTATGATTATGAACTACCTTTTGTAGTTGTATCACATAAAAAATAAGATAAAATATTAGAGTTTAACAACTTTTCCAGTCCTTGAAGATTCATAGGCAGATAAAACGATAATTAAGTTATTCTTTGCGTCTTTACCAGTTATTGGAGGCTCTTTATCCTTGAGAATTGACTCTATGAATGTGTTAACTATCCCCTGCACATCAGGTCTTTCCCAGTATATCCTTTCCGTCTTATCTTGGTAAACTGCAAAGTCCGGATATGCTGTTCTAACGTCGAGGAAGCCCTCCTTCCCCACAAGGTAGTATTTAATTTCGAGTCCATAGGGATAACCCTTTGGATTCCCCCATCCCGCACTTAGGATTGCCATAACACCATTTTCAAACTCTAAAAATGCCGTTCCGACGTCATCCACGGGGAATCCATATATCTTGGATCCTATGTCCGCAAAGATCCTCTTGGGCATGCTACCCGTGAGCCACAGGAGCGAGTCTATGCCGTGGGGAGCTGTGTCCATAAAACCCCCGCCACCGCTTTTCTTCACATCAAAGAACCAGCTCATATCAAGCCCCTGCAGATATATGGGTGGTTTTACATATTCCGAAATCGCATTAATGTATTCCAGATTGCCTATCTCCCCAGCATCTATCATGCTCTTCGCCTTTATTAAAGGACTCGTAAAGCGCGGGTTAAATGGAACCATGAGCTTTACATCGTTTTTTTCTGCAGTTTTTATTATTTCATCAGCATCCTCAAGCGTTAACGCTATTGGCTTTTCCAGTAATATGTGTTTTCCTTCCTCCGCCGCCCTGATAGCAATCTCCTTGTGTCTATAAGTCTCAATTGCAACATAGACTGCATCCACATTCTCATCCCTCAGAAGGGACTCATAATCTTTATAAAACTTGGCTTTATGCTTTTTGGCTTCTCCTTTTGCAACACCCGAGTTTGCCCCATCCCCCGAAATTGCATAGAGCCTTGCTTTCCTGTTTTCGGCTATCGTTTGACCGTACCTCAAAGCATGGGGATGGGCATAGCTGATAATTCCAAAGTTGAGCTTCTTCATTCTTCCCCACCTCCAAACTCGACGGACTTGCCAAGTTTAGCAGACTCCTTTGCCTTCTCAGCGATTTTAAGAGCAATCAATGCATCCTTCGCACTTACTGCTGGCTCCTTATCCTCCCTTATGCACTCAAAGAAGTGCCTTAACTCCCTTTCAAAGGCATCGGGGAACGTTGAGAGAAGCGGTGAAAAGCGGGGCATCTCAAACTGGCTCTTCGCAACACCAACCACTGGGGTGTCCATTGGGGTGTATCTTATTCTTCCGTTCTTTCCTATGATATCGAGGTGGTGGTAGAAAACACCGTAGCGCGCTGGATAGGGATAAGCCCAGCTCACTTCCGCTATTCCAAGCTTTCCTCCCTCAAACTTTATCATCATTACAAAGTGGTCATAGGTGTTTCTTTCCCGAGCTTGCTCTTTAATCATTTTTCCACTTCCAAAGACTTCCACGGGCTCACTTTCAAATAACCACCTCAAAAAGTCTGTAACGTGAACTCCAAGGTCAAGGGCAACTCCACCGCTCTTGCTCTCATCCCAGTACCAGTAGTCCGAGGGGAAGGGAAGTCCTTGAACTTCATTCTTCTTTATCTGCATTGGCAGAATGTTTCTGTTCTTTATTACATCCTTAATCTGAACCCATCTCTTATCGAACCTCCTAACATGCCCAACGAAGAGCTTTAAACCTTCCTTTTCTGCGACCTTAATCATCTTTTCAGCTTCTTCTGATGTTAATGCTATGGGTTTTTCTATAATGACATGTTTTCCCCTTTTTAGTGCTGCCAAAGCGAGTTCTGCGTGGGTGTAAGTGGGAGTTAGAATTTCAACAACGTCAAGATCTAAGTCGAGGAACTCATTCAAATCCACGAAAGCTTTTGCATTGAAATACTTTGCGCCTTTTACTGCCCTCTCTTCATCCACGTCCATGCAAGCTGCTACTTTAATGCTTTGAATCTTCTCCAAGGCAGGCTTGTGGGCCAGGTTGAATATGTTTCCACATCCAATAACCCCTACTTTAAGCTTACCGTTTGCCATGGGTATCCCCCAGTATAAGGGTGGGGGAAAGGTATATAAGTTTTATCTATTATAAACCACTTTAGATGGTTGTATGTGGCACGCTGTTCATGCTCATGAAAAAATACGAAGAGAAGTGGAGGAGTGTCAGGAAAATTGATGAGGTTCCTTTGTGGGGGAATGCTGTGGGGGGAGAGCCGGAGCCCGTCAAGGTTACTTTAGAATTGCTTAAGATAAGGGC
>QMUB01000223.1 GCA_003663695.1 Thermococci archaeon
GTATTTTCATAACACTAATCCACAAATTCAGAGAAGAAGAGTTAAGGGAGGTTAAAGATGCCCTTGAAAAGGTGAGCAAAAGGAGAAAAACCATAATGAACCGCAGGGATGTTATAGCCTTCATTGATGAGGGCCATAGAACCCAGTACGGGGAGCTCGCTTCAACCATGCACTCAATACTCAAAAACGCCTCTTTCTTTGCCTTTACGGGAACCCCAATATCAAAGAAGGAAAGGGACACCTATGCAACTTTTGGCTACGCTGATGAACCCTACTTGGACAGGTACTTCATAATAGACTCTATCGCCGATGGCTTCACTGTTAAAATAGCATATCAAGCAAGGCTCGAGGAGAGGGTCCACTTAAAAAAGGATTATTTGGAGGCGTTCCTCTCGTCCAAGCTCGAAGAAATTCCAGAGGAGTATCGTGGGAAGGTCAAAGAAGAGCTTAGAAAGAAGCTGGACATGATAAAATTGCTCCTGAAGAATCCGAAAAGGATTGATGTAATAGCTGAGGACATCGCGAGGCATTATCAGGAGAATGTTAAGCCATTTAAAGCCATGGTGGTTGCAGTTGATAGGGAAGCTTGTGTTCTCTACAAGAGGGCTCTCGATAACATCCTCCCTAAAGAGTACAGCGAAGTGGTGATGACATTCAACCAAAACGATCCCGAGATAGTGGAAAAGTACCACGATGAACTCAAAGAAAGGTTCCAAAATAAGAGCGACGAAGAGATAAGGGAAGAAATAGTCACGGCGTTTAAGAATAAGGAGCATCCAAAGATACTAATTGTAACGGAGATGCTTTTAACTGGTTTTGATGCTCCCATACTGCAAACTATGTACCTGGACAAACCTTTAAAAGAGCACCGCCTCCTCCAGGCAATAGCAAGGACGAACAGGCCGTTCTTTAAGAATGGAGAGAACATCAAAGCCTTTGGTCTCATCGTTGATTACGTAGGAGTCTTTAAAGACCTTAAGAAGGCACTGGAAATCTACGATGAGAGAGATATAAAGGGTGTTGCCTACGATGTTGATAAAATCAAGAAAGAGCTTAGAAGCAAGATAAATGAAGCCATGAAGTTCTTTGAGGGAGTTGTGGTAAGTGATGACAGGGAGGCAATAATGGAGGCTGTAAAGCTTCTTTTCCAAAACAACACGTGGGAGGAATTCCAAAAGCTATACAAGGAGATCAGATATTATTATAAACTCCTAAAGGAGGATAGATGGGAGTTTAAGAGTGCCTTTTCATGGCTCACAGAGGTTTACTATGCCTACAATTCAAAGGTTAATGGTCTCGATCCGGAGATTGAGCAAAAAATGGACGAGTTCCTCAGCGAAGCCCTCAAGTTCATTCATGAGACGGTGGATGTGGGAAGGATTAGGAGCGAGTTCCCCATAATAGAGCTCGATGAAGATTTTCTGAAAAAGGTAATGAAAAAGACCCACAAAGAAAGGGCTTTTTACGATCTGCTCTTTGCAGTTAGGCACTACATAAACACGCACAAAGGCCCAATTACGGAAGACTTAGTTGAACAGGTGGAGAGCATTATAGACAGATGGAAGAAGAGAAAAGAAGACATAGAGCGGCTTTATGAAGAAATACTTGGTGTAGCTCAAACAATCCAGGAAAGAGAAAAGGAGAGAAGGGCACTCAATTTGAGTGAGCTTGAGTACTCCCTTGTAACTGTGTTAAAGCGCCACGTTAGGAGCGACACCCAAAAACTTATTGGAGATATTAAAGACCTTCTCAAGGAAACTGAAAGATTCAGGTTCTCCCGGTGGCAGGAAAAAGCTGATGTAGTAAGCGATGTCTCTAGGGCAACCATGCTTTTCCTAGTTCGCAGATACCAGGGGAGAATAGACAACATCATAAAGGCAAGGAATGAGATTCTTGAGGTGTTGAAGCGTTGGGGCTGAATTATGAGTATGAAGTGATTGTCAGAAATGTGAAGAATCCCAGGATAGAAATAAATGCCAAGGGTAATGTTAAGGTAATAGTCCCACCAAGCCAAGACCCAGAGGATATTATAAAGAAAAAAATGGCTTGGATAGAGAGCAAGCTCAATGAACTTGAGCAAATTAAAAAGCAGTTCGGCCCGCTCTCAAGCAAGTTTCTTTTTAACGGAGACTTTTACTCCTTAATCCAAGGTGAGGATTTCTTTGTTAATCCTAAATTTAAAGTAGTTTCCCTGCCCCACGGTGACTTTAAAGTGTTGAAGAAGTGGCTTAAAGATAGGCTTAGGGAAGAGCTTGACTTTAAAGTCCGTCTCTTTGCTTCTATCATGGATGTTAGGTATCGCAAAGTGTACATCAGGTTCCAGAAGACAAAATGGGCAAGCTGTTCCAAAAAAGGGAACTTGAGCTTTAACTTAGCATTAATGGCGCTCCCCGAAGGGTTAAGGGATTACGTGATAATCCATGAACTCGCCCATTTGAGGATACCGAAGCATGGGGACGAGTTTTGGGGGCTTGTAAAGACTTACTATCCAGATTATGTTGAGGCTAAAAAGAGGCTAAGGGTTTTTTGGTTGCTCCTGGAGTGGAATGAGGTATGGCAAAATTTAAGAGGAGTTAAGGTTTAAATTGATCAAATGCAAGTTTATTGTGGTGATTGTTATGGCTTACTGGCTCTGCATAACTAATGGAGATAATTGGGAAGTTGTTAAAAAGAAGAACATCTGGGGCGTGCCAAGGAGGCACAGGAACACAATCGCAAAGGTCAAGCCCGGTGATAAACTCGTCTTCTACGTCAAGCAAGAGAGAAAAGACAAACAAATCTTAGAGCCGAAAATTGTTGGCATTTTTGAAGTTGTGAGCGAGCCTTTCACGGA
>QMUB01000224.1 GCA_003663695.1 Thermococci archaeon
TCTCAAATTTTCAAACATCCTTTCGGCGAATTGAGGGTTCAGCACGGTGAATACTATACCGAGGGCAACTCCTATTAGAAACACGCCGAGAAGCGCCTCAAAGATTCTGCTCCTCCTCACACTCAACCCCTCAGAGCATTTTTCAATGCCATCTTGAAGTCTTCCACGGTAACATAGGGCATTTCACCTTCGAAACTGACCTTAAAGAACTCATCGAGTATCTCTTCGAGCTTGGAGGTTTCCTTTCCGGTGAGCTTTCTCTCAAGTTCGACTATGCTTTCCTCAGGATATATGAAGAAATCACCGCTAATTTTGACCCTTTTGGCAATCCCGTTTTCCTCCTCAATTTCAAATCTTATGAGGCCCTTCTTTGCCTTGTGCTCCCCAACCTTCCTCATGCACTCACCGCTATTATTCTCTGCGGTTCACCTTTTAAGTTTTGGCTAAGCTTTTAAAGCATGCGGGAGATGTTCTACAAGGTGATGGGTATGGCTTATGATGAAGTGAAGAGAGAGATAAAGATCATCATTGAAAGGAGGATAAAGGAGCTTTTACCGGAGTGGAAGGGAGAGATCATCCTGGAAGAACCTCCCAGCATGGAGCTCGGGGATCTTGCAACTCCCATATCCTTTCAGCTAGCCAAAATTTTTAGAAAAGCTCCCAGAATGATAGCCCAAGATATAGTTGAGGGTATCGAGGACAAAGTGCCTCCTTACATTAAAAGAGTTGAAATCGCGGGTCCGGGGTACATAAACTTCTTCCTGGATTATGAAAAATATGGCGCCCAGGCAATCAGGGAGATAATCGAAAAGGGCGATAAATTTGGCGAGAGTAAAATTGGAGAGGGAAAAAAGGTTATTGTGGAGCACACGTCAGTGAACCCCACCAAACCTCTGCATATGGGGCATGTTAGGAATTCGATACTCGGGGACACGATGGCTAGGGTGATGAGGGCACTGGGCTACAATGTGGAGGTTCAGAACTACATTGATGACCTTGGAATTCAGTTTGCCCAAGTCTTCTGGGGCTATTTGAATTTAGACATCAACGAAGTCAAGCCAAATGTGGACAAGCTCGACCACAGGCTGGGGCTCCTTTATGTTGATGTGCATAAGAAAATGGAGGAAAACCCCGAAGTTGAGGGCGAGATAAGGCGTCTTATGAAGGAGCTTGAAGAGGGGGATAACGAAACCGCCGAGGAAGGGCGCAGGCTGGCTGAAGAGTGTGTCAGGGCTCAGATGGAAACAACATACCGTCTGAATATTGCATATGATCTTCTCTCATGGGAGAGCGACATAGTCAGGAGCGGGATATTTGAGGAAGCCTATGAGAGAATTGGGAAGAGTGAACACTTTGAATGGGCTAAGACAGGTAAATATAAAGACGCATTTATAATGAAGCTCTCGCACCTGTTCCCGGATATGGAGAATCCGGATAAGGTTCTCATAAGAAGCGACGGGACGGCAACCTACACCGGGAAGGACATAGCATACCATATGTGGAAGTTTGGGCTCCTTAAGGCGGATATGCTCTACAAGCTCTGGGATAAAATTGGAGGGCATGAGACGTGGACAACGGCAAAAGATGGGGAAAAAATGAAGCGCTTTGGAAGGGCTGATGTGGTCATAAACGTGATAGGGGCCGAGCAGAAGTATCCTCAAAAAGTTGTGGCATATGCCCTCAAGCTGCTGGGACATGAAGAAGCCTATGGGAATTTCCACCATCTAGCTTATGAGCATGTGGTGAGACCGGAGGGATCTTTCAGCGGCAGGAAGGGGACGTGGGTAGGATTTACAGCGGATGAAGTTCTCGACGAAGCCGTGAAAAGGGCTAGAGAACTCGTTGAGGAGAAAAATCCTTCCCTGAGTGAGGAGGAGAAGGATAAGATTGCAGAGGCTGTTGGTGTTGGTGCAGTTAGGTACAATATGATAAAGTATTCCCCCGAGAAAATCATTGTCTTTAAGTGGGAGGATGTTCTAAACTTCGAGGGGGAAAGCGCCCCATACGTTCAGTACGCCCATGCAAGGTGTGCATCCATCTTAAGGAAGGCAGAAGAGGAAGGCATTACAATTAGGGCTGTGGAACTCTTTAAAAAAGCAGACTTCTCAAAGCTTGGTGAGAAGGAGAAAGAACTCATAAAGCTGATCTCGAAACTCCCCGAAGTTATCCAAGACGTGGGCAGGGATATAAAGCCTCACCTGCTTGCGTGGTATGCAAATGAGGTCGCAACAAGCTTCAACAAATTCTACATGGTGAGCCCTGTCCTGAAGGCAGAGCCGGGGGTTAGAGAAGCGCGTTTGCTCCTGGTGCTTGCTGCAAAGCAGGTTCTAAAGAACATACTTAACATAATGGGGATAGAAGCTCCCGAGAGGATGTGAAGTTCCCAATTTAGCCCTTTTTCTGTTTTCCCCGTTATTTGCAAGCCCATTCAAAAATTGGGGGCTTTTTATGTATCGGGAGGTCTTTAATAAACGAAAGTTATTATTTAACGGGATGTTATAAAATCTTTGAAATTTGTGACGAATTTTTTTTGAAGTACTAATCAACGCCCTCTAAACTCCGGTATCATGTTTCTCCTCATTAAAACCGTGTTTCTCCCGATTTAAAACTACATGACATATTCATTTTTGTTTTAAGTCCTTTTCTAACTGCTGGAAGTCTCATAAACATTTTGTCCCTTGAGTTTTTTGAGTGCTCTCAGGGCTTCCTCTACTCTAAATCCTGATAAGATTGTCTGGATTCAAGCTTTCTCATTGCTTTTTTATTGACCCTCAGCAGAAAGAGTTATAAATTTTAAAGCTTATATTCTCCCTGTTAAGAATTTAAAGGAAAA
>QMUB01000225.1 GCA_003663695.1 Thermococci archaeon
AAAGCTAAACGATTCCAATGCCTCTTTTAGAGCGGGGGACGTCAGAGGCTTGGTGATTGGAAATTACGATACGGTGATAGTTGACCCGCCGAGAAAGGGATTGAAGGAAGCTGCAGAGCTTTTAAATAGGAGTGGAATTAAACACATTGTCTACATCTCATGCAATCCAAAAGCATTCATGCTTGATTACCGGAACCATCTTTCAAAATACTACAAAATCGAAGATGCCCTTCTGGTTGATATGTTCCCTCACACGAGCCATATGGAGGCGGTTATAAAACTAAGGAGAGGAACCTAAAGGGAAGCCCATACTTCTCTCCCTTCTTCAAGGACTCTAACTATCTCTCTCCCTATGGGGGTGTTCTTGTTTACCTTCACCAGGCCCTTCTTTGAAGGTGTTGCCGTGAATATGTAGTCATCGCCGGCATAGAAGCGAAGGGGCATTCCTGCAAAGTCCCTGCTCACGTGTAGGACAAACTGCCTCTTCTTTTCCTCAACATCAACATGGATCTTTTCCTTTGGTGCCTCCTCCATGGCTCTCTCCTCAAAGCTCTTAACATCTATGCTTATGCCAATTCTCTTCTCGATCTCATTGATGCGCTTCCCTTTCTTTCCGATTATTGCGGGAATATCAAACTCATCCGCATAGATGACGGCTTTATGGGGACTTACGAGCTCAACCTCTGTGTAAACATCCGGAAGGAACTTTTTAATTTCCTGTCTGAGCTTCCGCTCTGCAAGCCTAACCGCTGGAGCCTTCTCCCCCTTCTTTTTCACAGGAACTATGCTTATCTCCTCACCATAGGTGTAAATCTCATACTCAAGTTCTCCACTTTCAAAGTCCCTAACCTCAATTACGGGTCTGGCTAGGTCCTCTTCCGTCATTCCGCTTGGTACCTTAACTTTGTACTCCAAGCTGAGCACTTTTTCGACTTTTCCTGCCTTTATAAAGATCACTGTATCGACGATTTGAGGTATCATCCCAAGCTCAACCCTTCCTATGAACCTTTGGATGGCGTCTATAGGTTTGGTGGCATGAACCACTCCAACCATTCCAACCCCCGCAAGCCTCAAATCCGCGTAAATCTTGAAGTCCCGGGTCTTTCTCATTTCATCATATATTGTGTAGTCGGGTCTCACAAGGAGGAGCAGGTCTCCGGTAAGCTCCATCCTTCCTTCGAGTGCGGTATATTGAGTTATCTCCTCTATAACCTGCAGATCCCTAGGTTTCTCCATGGTCTTTACGATTTTGCCCATTGATGAATAATACTCTGCTAATGCTTGAGCAAAGGTTGTTTTGCCCTCTCCTGGAGCACCGGCAATCAAAATGCCCTCCGCTTTTTCCGCAAGCCTTTCTAGAAGCTTATCCGATAGATTATAATCTTCTATGGTCAGTTTCGTAATTGGTCTCACCGCTGTTATCTCTATCCTGTCCGAAAATGGAGGTCTCGCTATTACTATACGATAGTTTCTCATCTGCACAACAGTTGCCCCCTGAGAGTCGAGCTCTATGAAGGATTCCGGATCTCTCTTGGAGCGTTCTATTATGTCATCAGCTATTTCGTAGACCTCTTCGTCCTTCAATGGCTCATCTCTGATCTTGACCAAGCGCCATTCGCCGGGTTTTCCCTTCTTTGCCAGGGGCACGACTCCACCTTTTAGGTGGACGCTCATTGTGTGCTTGTCAAAGAAATCCTCCAGCCTGTGCCTGACCTCCTTTTTGACCTCCAGATAAATAACATCTATGCCCTTCGCGATTGCAATGTCTCTTTGCACCTGATCTCCGGTTATCAACGTTCCATTTACCTCTTTAGCGACTTCTCTCACCATGTTATCTATCTCCCCTGCCTTTGCCCTCTTGATCTGCCAGAACTCGGGCCTTTCTCCATAGAACTCCAGCTCTATTTTTGCCGCATTTGCAAGCTCCCTTAGCTTTTTGAGCTCTCCCAGTCCAACGTGTCCTATAGCTCTCTTTTCGTTGGCTTGATGTTCTATCTCCGCAACCACGGCCTCAGGAATGATTATCTTAACCCTCTCACCCAAATTCTCTATATATTGCGTTAATCTCCCATCCACAATCACGCTCGTATCAGGAACTATAACTCTCATACGTTCTCACCAGTGTACAGTATAATCACCCTCCATATAAACTTTAGGAAAGTTCATAAAGGAAGAACTCAGAGATTATTAAAGGTGAGAGTATGGGGAAATTGATATCAATAGCATCGGGTAAAGGGGGAACGGGCAAAACAACGGTTACATCAAACTTGGCAATTGCACTTGGAAAGCTAGGAAAACAGGTTATAGCGGTTGATGCTGATTTAACCATGGCTAACTTGAGTTTGGTTATGGGACTTGACGATGCTGATGTCACAATACATGATGTTCTGAGTGGAGATGCGAATTTGGATGATGCAATTTATTCACTCCCCAACTTCGATAATGTCCATCTAATTCCCGCCGCGGTTGACTGGGAGCATGTTATTAAAGCGGATCCTCGAGGTTTACCCGAGATTATAAAACCTCTCAAGGGGAGATTCGATTATGTCTTGATAGACTGCCCTGCGGGACTCCAAATCGATGCTATGAGTGCCATGCTTAGCGGAGAGGAGGCTCTAATGGTTACAAATCCCGAGATATCATGTATTGCGGACACCATGAAGGTGGGAATAGTCCTTAAGAAAGCGGGGCTCGCTGTTCTTGGATTTGTCCTAAACAGGTATGGAAGGAGCATAAACGACATTCCTCCAGAAATCGCGGAAGATACTATGGAAATGCCTCTATTAGGTATAATTCCGGAAGATAGGGCTATTAGGGA
>QMUB01000226.1 GCA_003663695.1 Thermococci archaeon
CTATACCGCCCTTACCTTCCACACGGGCTATATGATCAACAGTAATTGGTATATACATCATTCTCCCTCCTCAAAGACTTTGTTAATCATTTCTTCAAGCTTTGGATTGTGAGCATTGAAAATTCTCATTCTCTGTAGAATCTCTTCCTTTTTGAGCCCCTTCTTCTTGAATTCTCTTGCCAGAGAATCAAACCATGCAACTTCTTTAACCGCCCCTCTGCATCCTATACATGCTATTCCATAGCTTGGGCATCTTGCGTCACATCCTGCAACAGTCAATGGTCCAAGACATGGTTCTCCCTTTTCGATGAGTACACATGGATTCCCCTTGAGTCTACACTCGACACACACTGGATAGTCGATGTCTTCGGGCCATGAGCCGACGAGGAACGTCCCGAGGGCATAGAGGAAATCTTTCTTCTCAGGTGGACATCCATAGAGCTTATAGTCAACTTTTATGTAGTTCTCAACAGGCTCTGCCATCCTCGGCTTGAATTTGACCTTTCCATCGCCATAAACGGTTTTCCAGAGCTCTTCAAGATCCTTATCATTGCTCCAGCTTTGAACTCCACCGTGGACGGCACATGAACCAACAGCCACGACAATCTTCGCTTTCTCCCTGATTTTCTTTACAAGCTCGACTTCCTCCTCCGTAGAGATGCTTCCCTCAATGAATGCTATGTCGACCTCGGCGTTCTCATCGCTGTTTCGATCAAGCATGAACCAGCATTCTATTCCAATGTTTTCAAGGGCTTGGACGAGCTCGTCTATCATTGCGAACTGCAGCTGGCAGCCGTAGCACGATGTGAGAGCATAAAACCCAATTTTTGCCTTTCTTCTCACTGTCATCACCTCACTCCAGCAACCCCGGTGTTGATACTATATCAAAGTACGTGAACACTGGTCCATCTTTACACACATATTTCCATGATGTGCTCGTTCCGACGTTGCAGTGGCCGCACTTCCCGATGCCGCACTTCATCTTTCTCTCAAGTGTGACATAGATGTTCTCGGGGCGGTATCCGTAGTTAATCAGGTATTCAAACACCGCTTTGTACATTCTCGGAGGACCGCATATGGTTACCATGGTGTTCTTTGGATTTGTGTTTGCCTCGACTATGAAGTTCTGGGGTCTTCCCTTCCTTCCGGGCCACTCCTTATCACGTGTAACGCTTTGGATTATCTTTATGTTCTCGGCTTCTGCGAGATCTTTCATTGCCTCAAGTTCCTTGTAGAAGAGCAAGTCCTTTCCATAACGGGCAGTGTTGATGAATGTGATGTTTCCAAACTTCCATCTGTTATCGACCGCATAGAGGAAGACACTCCTCAGGGGTGCCGTTCCAAGACCGGCTGCTATTAGGAGTAAGTCTTTCCCTTCCCATTCATGAACTGGAAATCCGTTTCCATAGGGACCTCTAACGAGGACGGTATCACCGGGTTTTAACTTGTGAACCACGGTGGTTACTCTTCCAGCCTTTCTTATACAAAGCTCAAAGAATCCTTTCCTCATTGGAGAGGAACAAATACTAATGGGCACTTCTCCAACTCCTGGTATCGTTAGTTGCACAAACTGACCTGGCTTGAATTCCCAATTCTCAGCTATTTCTGGATTTTCAAACCTAAAGAGGAATAGCTTTTCGGTTTCCGTTAGATCATAGACCTTCAAAACCTTAACTTTTTCAAGGCTGTATGGGTTATCGTTCATAGACCCTCACCCCCAGGATTGCTTGAATATGCAAAACCTCTCTTTGGAATCTCCTCACTGATTTCTGATGGACAGCTCTTTTCGTCTATTCCCAATATTGTCCTAAGGTTTTCCACAAAGCTTATTTCAGCTGGACAGAAATATGTGCACCTTCCACAGCCCACACAATAGCTTATGCCAAGCTTCTCATTATAGGAGTTCTTACAAAGATAGCGGTTCATGAAGCGATCCTTTTTTGTTGGTCTAAAGTTGTGACCGCCCGCAACCAGACCATGGCTCCTCAGCTGACACGAATCCCATCTCCTCTCCCTGTATCCGGTATCACCATCCAAGTTTGGAAAGTCTATAACTTCATAGCAACGACATGTGGGGCAAACTAGGTTGCAGTTTCCACAGGCTAAGCAGAGCTCGCTCTGCTCATCCCACATGGGGTGCTCCATTTCAAGCTCTAGAAGATAACGCAGGTTTCCCCAGTCCTCGTGATATTTAAATGCATTTGCTCTTTTGTTTTCAAATTCCCTAAAAGCGCATATGTCCTGTGTTGTGACTTCCTCAAAGAGCTTTATGCTCTTGTCCACTATCCTGTGTCCCGTTGGAGTTCCCACCCTAATGAGCCAGCCATCCGGAAGCTCATGGAGGAACAGGTCAAAGCCATCATCCGCAAAGTCCGTTTCCCTCAAATTACAGAAACAATACTCATCAGGCATGCAGCTTATACCTATTATTATGCCCTTCTCTCTTCTTACCTTGTAGTACTTATCCGGGAACTCGTCCAGATAAATCGTATCCATTATCTTGAGCCCGTGGATATCACATGCGTGAAGACCGAAAAGCACAAAAGGTTCAACATTTTCAATGGTTTCCCTGTACTCCGCTTTTGAGATGCTGAACTCGAACATCTTCTCCCTTGGGAGGAAGAAGAATTTCTTCGGCGGCATTATGGTTCTGTTATAATGGAACTCGACATTCCTGACGTCCTCAACCTCTCTAAAATCATAAAACTTTTCAGATATCTTCACGGGAGCATACAACCTCCCCCAATCCTTCAACCTTTCCAAAAATTCATAAGTATTCTCCTTTGGAAGTTTGACATATCTCATATCTATCACC
>QMUB01000227.1 GCA_003663695.1 Thermococci archaeon
AATGTTTATCGGGCCCGGAAATCACGATGCCGCAAGAACGGCACTTCCACAGCCGGGGTTCTACGATGAGTACGCATACCCCCTCTACAGGCTGAAAAATACCGTAATAATAAGCAACCCCGCCCTTCTTGATCTTCACGGCAGGAAGTTTTTAATAGCCCACGGCAGGGGAATAGAGGATGTTGTAGGTAATGTTCCAAAGACGAGCCATCATGAACCTGCAAAGGCTATGGTGGAGCTCTTAAAACTCAGACATCTTGCCCCAACGTTTGGAGGGAAGGTGCCAATAGCTCCGGATCCGGAGGATTTGCTCGTGATAGAGGACGTTCCTGATTTTGTCCAGATGGGGCATGTTCATGTTCTCGATTACCGGATTTACAACGGAGTTTTTCTCCTTAACAGTGCAACATGGCAGGCTCAAACGGAGTTCCAGAAAATGGTCAATATAGTCCCCACACCTGCAAAGGTTCCGATAATAGATGTGGAAACCGCCCGTTTGAAGACGGTGATAGACTTCAGCAAATGGTGTGAGGTTTGAGGTGAGATTATGGAAATATACAGTGATGATATGAAATCCTATTTTGAAATGCTTCAGAGGGAGATTGATAAAGCCTATGAAGTGGCTAAAAAGGCGAGATCTCAAGGAAAAGACCCCATGATGGAGATAGAGGTTCCACAGGCAACAGACATGGCAGGACGTGTTGAAAGCCTTGTGGGACCAAAGGGTGTTGCCGAAAGGATCAGGGCTCTCGTAAAGGAATACGGGAAAGAGCTTGCATCACTCAAAATCGTTGACGAGATTATAGATGGAAAATTCGGCGATCTGGGTAGTGAAGAAGCGTTAGCCGAGCAGGCGGTTAGGACTTCACTGGCGGTTCTCACGGAGGGTATAGTTTCCGCTCCCCTTGAAGGAATAGCTTTTGTTAAAATAAGAGAGAATTTTGATGGGAGCAAGTACCTAGCGCTCTATTATGCAGGGCCGATCAGGAGCAGCGGCGGAACCGCCCAAGCTTTGAGCGTTTTGGTGGGAGATTATGTTAGAAAGAAACTTAACCTGGATAGGTACAAACCCGACAGAGATGAGATAGAGAGATACGTTGAAGAGGTCGATCTCTACCACAGAGCAGTATCCCGCCTTCAGTACCATCCAAGCGCGGATGAGGTTAGACTTGCTATCAAGAACATTCCCGTAGAGATAACGGGTGAAGCCACGGATCAGGTGGAAGTTAGCGGATATAGAAACCTTCCCCGGGTGGAGACAAATCAGCTCAGGGGGGGAGCTATTTTAGTTTTGGCTGAGGGTGTTCTCCAGAAAGCGAAGAAGCTCTTGAAGTATATAGATAAACTCGATGTGGAAGGGTGGGAGTGGCTCAGGGAATTTGTAGAAGCAAAGGAAAGCGGCAAAAAGGACGAATCAAATATTGCGGAAGAACGGGAGGAAATAACAGTTGAGGTAAGCCGAGGATTTTATTATGGGCTTTATGAGAGGTTTAGAGAAAAGATCGCCCCCAACAAGAAATACACCAAGGAAATCATCGGTGGAAGGCCCCTCTTTGCGGAGCCCTCAACCAATGGAGGTTTCCGTTTGAGATATGGGCGCTCCAGGACCAGCGGATTTGCAACATGGTCGATAAACCCCACCACCATGATTCTGGTAGACGAATTTCTGGCAGTTGGAACCCAGATGAAAACCGAGAGGCCGGGTAAGGGATGCATAGTTACACCTGCGACAACCTTGGAAGGTCCGATAGTGAAGCTCAAAGATGGAAGTGTCATTAGGGTGGATGACTATGAAAGGGCACTGGAAATTAAAAATGATGTCGTGGAGATCCTGTACCTTGGAGATGCCCTCGTGAACTTTGGCGATTTTGTTGAAAACAACCAAATCCTTTTGCCCGCAAACTATGCCGAGGAGTGGTGGATCCAGGAGTTTGTCAAAGCCCTTGAGGATATCTATGAAGTTGAGCTAAAGCCCTTTGAAGAAAATGATGAGGAGGCTCTGGAGGAAGCCGCGGATTACATTGAGTTGGATAAGGACTTTTTGAAATCTCTCCTTTACGATCCTTTGAGGATTAAGCCAAAAGTCGAGGAAGCGATACATCTCTCAAGGGTTTTAAGGATTCCGCTCCATCCTTACTACACCCTCTACTGGAATACTATAACAGCTCAGGAGTTGATTCATCTTCAAGAGAGCCTCGTGAATGCTGAGATCGAATGGGGAAGCTTTAAGGGGATTAAATTTGCCAAGAGTGTTATTCTTAACGATTTTAGAATTAAAAGAACCCTCGAACTCCTGGGCTTGCCTCACAGGGTTGAAAATGATGTGATACATATTGAATATCCATGGAGTGCGGCTCTCCTAACCCCCCTGATGAATCTGGAGAAAAAGCTTGAGCACAAGGAATTCTACACCCCAATTGACATCATAAACGAAGTCAGCCCCATAAAGCTCCGGGATAGGGGGATAAGCTGGATCGGTGCTCGTATGGGAAGACCTGAGAAGGCCAAGGAACGTAAAATGAAACCCCCCGTCCACGTCCTCTTTCCCATAGGTTATGCCGGGGGAAGCTCTAGGGACATTTATAAGGCTTATGAATCAGGAAAGAGCACCACAGTGGAGATTGCTCACTTCAAATGCCCAAAATGCGGTCATATTGACATATTCCCCAAGTGTCCGAAGTGTGGAAGCGAGACCAAAATCCTGTACACGTGTCCAAAATGCGGATACCAGTCTACGGATGAAAGGGTTTGTCCAAAGTGTGAGATTGAAATGAAGCCCTACAAAAAATATACTTTCAAAGTATCGG
>QMUB01000228.1 GCA_003663695.1 Thermococci archaeon
AGCCACCCAAATAAGAAGTTCGATAAAAGGACTTCCACAAAGTGCGCTCTTCTTATGACTTTTACCGTGAACTACCACCGCTATCGGTGAGAAAACCGCTGCGACAATAAATCCTTCTACAAAAAGCTTTGGAACTATCATGTAACCCAGCACCAGTGTATTAAGAAATGCAACTAAGAACCAGTATATTAAGTTCCCAGCCTCTGAGGATGTTCTTATCCCCGGAATGGGAAGCCAGAATAGAAAGGCTAAAATCAGGGTTAAAAATATCAACTTTGTCCAAGTATTTTTCAGTTTCATCCATACCCCTCTTCTCATGAATGAATTTATGAAATTAAAAAATGAAAGTTTGATATAATTCCACTCCTGTTTTTCTCTGATCTTCTGTCTTATATGGATTGTGCTCATGGATTAGAGGTGGAGAGGCAATGATGTTTAAATACCAGTTCCCTCAACAATGTTGGTGGTGATATAATGAAGCCTGTAATTGGAATTACAACATCCTATCTATGGAAAAAGAGAGCTCTGTTCTTAAAGGAAGCCTATGTTAAAAGCGTCCAAAAAGCTGGGGGAGTTCCGGTTCTCCTAACGCCCTTTATGAATGTCGAAGATGCCCTTAAAATCGTAGATGGGATTTTATTTGCAGGTGGTGGTGATATTCACCCCAAATATTATAAAGAAGATATAAGCCCCAAGATCAGGAGCATTGAACCATACAGAGATCAATTTGAGATTGAACTCTTTAAAAAAGCCCTCGAGATGGGACTTCCAATTCTGGGCATATGCCGCGGTGTTCAGCTCATAAACGTGGCCCTTGGGGGAACCCTCTACCAAGATCTGGAGAGTGAGGTGGTAAACTCTATAAAGCACGACTGGTTTGCCAGAGGCGAGGATCTGCTCCCGAGGGATTATCCAGTTCATAACGTAAAAATAAAGCTCAATACAAAGCTTTTTGAGATTCTAAAACCAACTGTAGAAGTGGAGAGTGCAAGCGATGCTGTGCTTGAGGTAAACAGCTATCATCATCAGGCAATAAAGCGCCTTGGAGAAGGTCTCAAAGCCGTTGCCTATGCTCCAGATGGAGTTATAGAAGCTGTTGAAATGGGTGAAGGATTTGTGGTAGGGGTTCAGTGGCATGCGGAGTGTATGGGGAACATGCGTCCCCTCTTTGAAGCATTCGTTAATGAAGCCATGAGACAAAAACGGGATTAAGGGACGAGGTGCGAGGCATCACAGCTCGGATATGAGTAATACCCCTCACGGCAGGAACCAAAGGTTATCCCTCTCCTTTCTATCTTCTCCCTGGCTTCTTTCAGAATTTGAAATCTAAACTCCCTTGGCAAATAGTAGTAGCCTCCGATTTTATCTCCTTTTTCGTAAAGGGGAGAGAGTTTTTCCATCAGTTCGGGAAATTTCGCTTGCATCCTCCTCCATGAGTCCGGACGGAGCTTTAAGGTGGAAACTGTTATGTGAGAGACGAAGCTCAGAGCGTTAAGTGTTTTTTCAAAATCTCCCCATGTGTAAAAGGGAATTATGGGGTCGATTCGGGCATAAACAGGAATTCCCTCTTTTTTAGCCATTTTCAGTGCTCTTATCCTCTTCAGAGGGTCGGGAGCATTGGGCTCCAGAAGTTTAGCCTTTTTTGAGTCCACCGTGGTCACAGTTATCCCAACGGCACACTTAAGCTCCTTTAAAATGTCCAAATCGCGCTCAAAGAGGCTGGATTTTGTGAGGAGGAGACATCTAATGTTGTAGCGCTTAAAAAGTTCGAGAACCTTCCTCGTAATTTTGAGCTCTCTATCGATTGTGGGATAGGGATCGGATGAGTAGGAGAGAGCTATTATAAAGCGCTTGTCGAGCTTTCTAAGCTCCTTTTCGAGCCCCGGCAAAAGCCCCTCTTTCGTCCTAACTTGGAATGCCCTTGGGATGTATGATGTGATGTAGCAGTAAACGCATGCATGATCGCAGCCGGTGTATATGTTTAACGTGTATTTGAAGGGACATGTGCACAGCTTGGACTTCCATGGATCAAAGGGTCGTAAATACATAACTAGAGGTTCCCAAAAGGCATTTAAAAAGATAATGCCAGTTTATGTGGGTGGTAGAATGAGTGATGAAATCAGGGGAAAGGTGGAGTGGTTTAAGGATATGCAGTTCATTGGAAGAATTGAGGGTGACAAGTGCTCCGTCATTTTGGGGGAGGGCGGAATAAGTCCCATGAAGCTCCTTCTGCTGAGTGTGGCTGGATGCACAGCTTATGATGTGGTCATGATACTCCAAAAGATGCGCGAACCCGTAAAAGGGCTGGAAGTTGAGATAAGCGGTGAGCGCCGTGAGGAGCATCCGAGGATTTATAAGAGAATTAACCTCCACTACAGAATCCATGGGGATGTGGATGAGGAGAAGGCAGAACGTGCCATAAAACTGAGCCAGGATAAATACTGCTCCGCATCCGCCCATGTGAAGCTCAGCGGTGCGGATGTTACCTATTCCTACGAGATCATAAGATAAACATTTTTGTTTTCCCAAAATCTTTTTTTAAGCGTTTGGATTAAATAAGATGGGGAGAGCAATGGTTCTGGTCGACAGGTTTGGGAGAAAAGTCACCAACTTGAGGATCTCGCTCACGGAGAGATGCAATTATAGATGCTTTTTCTGCCACGGCGAAGGTCAAATAAATTTTAAGAGGCGGGAAATGAACCCGGAGGAAATCGAGAGGCTTGTTAGAATAGCATCCAGCCTTGGTATAAAGAAGGTCAAGCTAACGGGAGGGGAACCCACCATAAGGGATGATATCGTGGA
>QMUB01000229.1 GCA_003663695.1 Thermococci archaeon
AAATGAGAGCGAAAAAAAGCTGAGTGAGATGGTTGAGTTTGCAGTAGAGCTCTGTTCGAGAGAGGATCTTTACCCCGTTGAGGTAGCAGCGGAGCAAAGCGAGCTTTTGAGGCATGAGCTTGAGAAGGAACTCAAAGTAGAGCTCTACTTGAAGAGCCGCGAGATTTTGGAGAAAGTTAGACCTCTCCTACCGAAGCTTAAGGAAGAGCTTAAGAGAGCTTATGAGCTGGAGTTCCTCAGGGCAGTGAAAGAATTTACTGAAGGATTTACTTTTCCAGAGATTGTTGAAGGAGGCATAGCCTTTATCAATGGGAGGCACCTCTTCATTGAGCGCCCTCAACCTGTAAGCTATGTCGTTGGCAATGTCAAATTGACTTTTGATGGAACCAATGGAGAGAAGGTTCTTATCCTGACCGGTGCAAACAGCGGTGGTAAAACCTCATTGCTTGAACTTATTTCTCAAATAATTATCTTGGCTCACATGGGCTTCCCTGTAAATGCTGAGAATGCTTATGTTGAGCCTCTCGATGAGCTTTTCTTCTTTAGGCGTAAGCGCTCCTCCTACGGTGCTGGAGCGTTTGAAACAGCCCTTAGAGGGTTTGCACGCTCTCTTGTTCGCGAGGGCAAAAAGCTGATCCTTATTGACGAGTTCGAGGCAATAACCGAACCCGGTGCAGCTGTCAAGATAATTGGTGAGCTATTGAAAATTGCCCATGAAAAAGGCTTTTATGTTGTCATTGTGTCCCACTTAGGTGAGGACTTGATGAAGATTCTCCCCTTTGCAAGAGTGGACGGCATCGAGGCAAAGGGACTCGATGAACATCTAAACCTAATAGTCGATAGACAGCCGAAGTTTGGCGTTTTGGGCAAGAGCACTCCAGAGCTGATAGTCCAAAGGCTCTATCACAAAAAGAGAGGCAAGGAAAAGGAAATTTTTGAGAGAGTTTTGGGAGCTTTTAGAAGCTGAAATCCCACCGCTCTTTTAAAGCCATTTTCTGTGTTTTGATATGTGGTAAAGAGCTAAAAATGAAGCCAGTGTTGAGAGGTATGGGCTCACCATATAGAGCGGGGTAAAAAGTGCAAATATTGGGACAGCGGCCAACAATAGCTTTAAGCTTTCGAAGAGATACGTCATTCCAAGCTTTGTGAGAGCGTAGAGCCCCATTAGACTTATTATGAGTTCAATTGGATAAAACATCACCTTACTGTTCGCAAGATAAAAAGTCCAGGGGTGGGGGTTGAGCCCTATAATTCTATCACTCAATAGGGGTATTCCACGAGCATAAAAATCGCAGAGTAAATGGAGTGCGTTTCCTAAAAGCCCGTATGGGCCAAACGGGAGAACATAAGCAAAGGACACAATAGAGTGATTGAAGAATGCTCTAGTGGGAGAGCTCCAAGAGGGATGGACAATGATCATCTGGACATAGCTCAAATCTGGCGCTAAGCTCCCCAATATTAGTTTTGCACTCTTTTTTTTGTCAAGCTTTAAAAAATAGGCGAATATAAAACCCAAGAGAATGTGTGTTGTTCCAAGCATCCAACCGCCTTCTTTACTTTATCCACTTCCTCTCCCTCACATACCTTCCCCTGCTCTCAATCTCCCCTATTTTCTCTTTTACCTCATCCGTTTTTTCTTTGCCTCTAATCTCTGCATACCCCTGGAGAACAGCTTCAAATCCCTTATCGAACCATTTATAGTGAGTGCTCTCCATAGCGCGCTTTAAGAGGTGTAAATCAACACCTTGGGCTTCTAATGTTGGGTCAAAGTCCGCAAGACCGAAGTCTATGAAGTAAATTTTTCCCCCTTTAAGGATCATATTTGACGTCGTTAAATCGCCGTGCACGATTCCGGCTTCGTGTATCTTCCCGAGTTGCCTTCCAATTTCTTTGCACAGTTCCAAGCGCTCTTTCATTGGCACTCTATCGAGGAGCTCCTTTAAGCGTTCTCCCTCGATGAATTCCATCACAATTCTCATGTCCTTAAGGTCAACCTCATAAATATGGGGTACATTTACACCAGATTTCTTAGCCCTGTGCAGTATTCTCGCTTCTCTAACGGTCCTTTCCCTTCTAAGCTTTTCATCTATCTCTTTTATGCGATATTTCTTTGGTATCCTGTCCTTTATTATGACCTTCTCTGTGCCTAACGGGAAATAGAGCTCTTTAAAACTGGCTAGATATATCCTAGCCTCGGCACCTTGCTTTATCAGTTCCATCATCTCACCTTAATCTGATGTAGGGTTGTCCATTTAAAAATTCTCTTCTTGGGGGCTTCTAACTTTTTGATACTATGGCAAGTATCTAAGTGTGCTATTGTCTTTTTTATTTAGATAAGCATGTAATTTTGTCAAATTAAACGAAAGATTTTTATAGAGCCCTAACGTATGGATTTTGAAAATAAAATATAGGAGGAATGCCAGATGGCTCAATTAGTTGGACAGGGTGGACAGCCTGTTATTATCCTTCCAGAGGGAACTCAGAGGTATGTTGGTAGGGACGCCCAGAGGTTGAACATCCTAGCGGGAAGAATAATTGCCGAGACCGTAAGAACCACTCTCGGACCAAAGGGAATGGACAAAATGCTCGTGGATAGCCTCGGAGACATCATCATAACAAACGATGGTGCCACAATTCTCGACGAGATGGACATTCAGCACCCGGCTGCCAAAATGATGGTTGAGGTCGCCAAGACCCAGGATAAGGAAGCAGGAGATGGTACAACAACAGCCGTCGTTATCGCCGGTGAACTTTTGAAGAAGGCTGAGGAATTGCTTGACCAAAACATTCACCCAA
>QMUB01000230.1 GCA_003663695.1 Thermococci archaeon
TCCCGTCAAAGTTTGAGAGGAACTCATACAGAGGTTTAGGCGGCGGATATTGATCTAAGACGTAGTAGGTGCCATTTATATTCACAGCCGCTACCGCATGACCTCCTCCCGGAATATCCCGCTTGAACTCTACATGAAGAAGGTAAACTGGACTTATATTATTATCAAGTAGGAGAGCGACTGTAAGTAGGGCAAAATCGCTACATATACCGCTTCTCATTTGAAGGGTCTCCATAGGGGTCTGAATAAAGACATCGTTCCTAAATTCCCTCGTTGGATCATAGGGAAATTGGGCGGTTAGTGATAATATGTTATGGCATGTCTGGAGTTCATTCTTCCCCTTCAAACTTTGGGCAATTTTTGATACCTCTTTTAATGTGTTTCCCTGGAAAACACAATAAATAGCCCTCTGGAAGTTGTACCTCCAGTAGACCTCATGCTCGCATATCATGGGGTTAACCTCGATTGTCTCATTGACCTCGATTGTCTCATGATTTGAGAAGTTTGATATAACCGAGAAGGACATCCCTATGAGGAGGAAGGATAGGAAGAGACCCAGCAGGAGCCACGGGCTTACAATGTGCCTGAGTCTCCTCGGCTTCTTACCTATAAAGAGATAAGGTGGCTTAATAAACCCCTCTCTGACGAGCACATCTTCAATTTCACTTCCACACTTCCAGAGGGTTTGGAGGAGCTTATTCTTATCCTCTCTGGGAATTTTACTCAGTTCAACATCCGCAAGGAGGTGGAGATATTCATCGAAAAGAACGTCCTTTTCGGTGAAATCCACATCTTCGGACATTATCCGGGATTTCCACACTTCCAGAGCCTTGGAAACAATTGGATAACCCAGAGCCCTTATTCTAAGGGCATAGGCTTCTATGATATCTGATATCTTATCCCTAGCTTCCATCAATCATTTGTCGACGGCATTTTTTATATCCTTTTGGAATTCCATGCTGCCGGGATAAAGGTTGGTCTGTGGAGGAATCATAATTATTGGTGACATTACCACAGTATCCGGAATTCGGGCACAAGTTTTATTTATCAAAAAATATACTAAGTTCGAGAGGTGAAAAAATGAGCTGGAAACGGGGAGCCTATCCGGAGTTCACGCTTGAGGATGTCGTGGCAACACTTTTCATACTGAAGGAACCGAAGGGGAGGAAGCAGATTTCTGAGGAGCTTGGTTTGGGAGAGGGGAGCGTTAGGACGCTTTTGAAAAAACTCTCATCGCTTGGATTAATTGAATCAAAGCAAAGGGGACACTATTTAAGTGAAAAGGGGAAGATAGAGTTTGAAAAGATTAAAAAGCTATTCTCCGAACCAAGGGTAGTTTCGAAGATAGAGAATATGAGCACCTATGCCCTAGCCGTCCATAATCCGCCCGAATTCAAGAGCATTGAACTCAGGGACGAGGCAATACGCTTTTTTGCCCGGGGTGCAATGATCTTGGTTGTGAAAAATGGGGAGATTGTGTTCCCGGAGGATGGAAGGGCATTAAAGGAAACACTTCCTGATCTGGCACGGGATTTAAAAGTTGATGCCAGAGAAGGGGATTTGATAGCCGTGACATGGAGCAGCGAGAGGCATCAAGCACTGAAGAGTGTCCTTCATGTGGCTCTATTTCTCAAGAGAGATGAACTTCCCAAGGAACTTATCAGCATTACGGAATAGGGGGAGATAGGGTGAAGAGGATAATCCTTGCGCTGGATGTTTATGATAGGGAAGAAGCCATCAGAATAGCTGAAGAGACTAAAGAATATCTCTGGGGCATAAAAGTCAACTGGCCCCTAATTTTGGGCAGTGGGCTTGGAATAATTGGAGAGCTCAAAAAATTTGGATTGCCAATAATAGCGGATTTTAAGGTTGCCGATATCCCCAACACAAACAGGCTCATAGCGAAGAAAACCTTTGAAGTCGGAGCTGATTACATAATAGCCCACGCATTCGTTGGAAGGGATAGCATAAAGGCAATTCAGGAGGAAGGGGAGGTTATACTTGTAGTTGAAATGAGCCATCCGGGCGCTAGGGAGTTCATTCAACCAAATACAGACAGGTTCATAGAGATGGCAAATGAACTGAAGCCCTTTGGAGTTATCGCACCTGCTACGAGACCTGAGAGGGTGAGATACATAAGAGAGCGGCTCAATAGAGAGATAAAAATTTTGACACCCGGGGTTGGCGCCCAGGGAGGAAGTGTGGAAGTTTTAAAAGCCGGCGCTGATTACATAATTGTGGGGAGGAGCATATATAAAAGCAAGAACCCTGGAGAGAGCGCAAGAAGAATAGCGGAGGAGATAGAGAATGGAGTTTAAAGGGAGGCAGTTCCTCAGCAAGAAGGATGTTAAAAACCTCATAAGGGATATGGGTAATATCTTTGGAGAAGAAGTTGCCCAAAAGCTTGTTAGAAAGAAAGACAGCATTGAGATAGCGACCATCGATAAGACGACCAGGATAATACTTGTAAATGGAAAACCCCGGTTCATAAAGCGTGAGGGGCTAATTTTCCCCCTGGTCTCAACGCTCTACGAGATTTCGAATGAGGAGGACTTGAGAACCTGGAAGAGAAAGGTCGTCGTTGATCAGGGTGCCGTTCCATATGTCTTGAGCGGCGCCGATGTAATGGCTCCAGGCATTACAGATGCTGATGAGGAAATAAAGGAAGGAGATTTTGTTTTTGTGGTGGAGGAAGATTTTGGGAGGCCCCTGGCGATAGGAATAGCTCTAATGAGCGGCAAAGAAATGATAGAAAAGAAGAGAGGAAAAGCTGTTAAAAACATACA
>QMUB01000231.1 GCA_003663695.1 Thermococci archaeon
ACCACCCTATATTCTATTCTTTCATTGCACCACCTTTCTTTTTTAGTTACCAGAACTTTAAGTCTATTGCGGATATCGTAAGCTCAGGTTACCTTCAATTGGAAGGTTTGATATTAACAGGAACCGAAGTGGTTATATATACTTTGGATAACATTAACATTGGTGATGCTATGGATTCAGCGTTGCTCCTTTTGGGACAGTCATTAAGCCTCTCAGCCAAGGTGCTCGCCTTTGGGATGCTGGCATATGTATACCTGAAATACCAGAGAGTACCGGCACTTTACTGGTCACTCTCATGGCTAAGTGCATCTTTATCCATTCTATCGGATATGCTGGGAAATTTATACCTTCTTTCTCTTGCAGAAGCTTTTTGGGCGGCATTCCTTTTTTACGGGGTTATTGAACTCTTAAAGGAGAACTGCATCCTGGCAGAAGAGTTCAAAATTGTCTCGATAGCACCGGTTATAATATCAATTTACACAATCTTCCTCGGCAATTTTGGGTATTCTTCCGACTGGTTTGTGATTTTGGGTCTCCCCTATGCTTTCTCTTCACTTTTCATCTTCTTTTCGGGTATTCTGTTGCTATATACAAGGAAGACATACAACAGCAATGCTCTGTACCTTGGAATAATTCTCTCCATACATGGGATTCACAAGCTGGATTATCCGCTGCTAAGGCACACTGGATGGTTTTCGCCTATAGGATTCACTTTGGGAGCCGTTTTAACTGTTCTTTCAGCATGTCTAATGGTGAAATTTGCCTTCACAGAGAAATTTATAAAATTTGAAAAACCCTCAGTTGAGCTCCACTTCAAGCCGGGGGTTATGATCATAACCTCGCAGGAGTACTTAAGGGTGAAGGAAACTTTAAAGGATGTACCTGTTCTGGCATTTGTGAGGAATCTTGAGGTTCCTGAGACATGGAAAATGTTTTTCATAACAAATACCACGGAGCATGATGCGATTTCTCCAACGAATTTGGGCAAAATGGCGGAGATGGCTTCCAGCTACTTTAAAGAAGCCCATGAGAAGGGGTTTGAAGGGGTTGTTTTAATAGATTGTCCCGAATATTTAAAAACCTACAATGGTTTTGATGCTCTGGTGAAGTTTTTGGCTTCATTAAAGGATTTTGCCATTTTTTACGGGGGAGTTCTAATTCTGGTTATGGAGAAAAATGCCTGGGAGGAGAAAGAGCTCCGCCTCTTGGAGAGCTCAATAGTATAGCTAGTGGTTTCGTATCTCGTTCCAGATTGCTCCGAGTATAAGCATAGCCCCAAGATATCCTCTGGTACTTAGAATTTCCCCAATAGTTAAAAAAGCGGATATATGCCCGAATATAGGTTCCGAAGAATATATAAGGGCGGCTTTATGTGCTTTTGTCTCCTTTTGATATTTCACTTGAAGCGTGAAGGCAATAACGGTCGCAAAGATGCCGGTGTAAAGTATACCGAGCCACGGAGAGAGTGCATTGGGGATTTTAATTCCCTCAAAAAATGCAGCATATGCACTTGAAAATAGAAAGTTCCAGAAAATCTGCCAGAATGCCAGACTTATATAGTCCTTCTCCCCAAACTTTTGGACAAGTACTATCTGGAATGCGAAGGAGAGAGCACACAGCACGGTCAGCAAATCTCCGTAATTGAAGTTCAAGCTCGCCCCTGAGATTAGGTACAGCCCCAGCATTGCTATTCCAAGTGAAAGAAAATCCCTCCTTTTTAATATGTCTCCGAGGAGGAAATATGCTATGAAGGGTGTGAAGATCACATAGAGAGAGGTTATGAATGCCGAATTTGAAGCGCTCGTGTATTTTAAGCCCACAATTTGAAATCCATGCCCGAAGAAGAGAGTAATACCCAGCAAGGCTCCTTCCAGGAAAGCTTCCTTTTTAAGGACTCTTCCCCTGAAAATTAGGAGCATCAGGGAGGATGCTATTCCAAATCTATATGCCAAAAAGAGGATTGGTGACATGTAGGACAGGCTAACCTTCATGGCCGGGAAGGTGAATCCCCATATTGTCGTTATGCCCAAAAGGATTAGCTCAGCTCTTTTCATGCCGCATAATTGATTTCTTTGGTTTATAAGCATTTGTCTTTAAAGGAAAATCTAAACGATTTGATTTACGTAAGAGATATATAAAACATCGCCCTAAAATTGTTAGGTGTTATCAATGGGCGAGGATATAGAAAGGGTTTGGATTTTGATAACCCCGGATAAGTGCAGCGGATGCAGATTGTGTGAGATAGCCTGCTCCCTGGAGCACGAGGGGATAATATGGCCCGAAGCGTCAAGAATAAGGGTATTTGAATTTCTTCCGGGTGTAGACGTTCCTCATACATGTGTTCAATGCCCGGACTATCCATGTGTCAGTGCATGCAACTTTGACGCCTTAAGCGTGGATGAAATCACTGGAGCTGTTGTTGTTATGGAAGAGAACTGTACGGAGTGTGGCGCCTGTGTGCTGGCATGCCCGGGAAGTGTCCCAAGAATCCCCGAAGGGAAAGGGAGCGTGGTAATATGCGACCTCTGCGGGGGGAGTCCAAAGTGCGTGGAAGTTTGCCATGAAGCGGGGCATGATGCCCTTAAAATCGTTAAGGGGAACTATCGCTCCATATACCGGACTTTTGCTGGGAATCCCCTTGAGAAGAGCAACGAAATCGCAAAGAAACTTTTTGGAGAAGGATTTTTGTGGTGAGATTCATGTACGGATATCATGGAAGAATTCTGGATGTTGACCTAACGAGGGGACAGGCTAAGAT
>QMUB01000232.1 GCA_003663695.1 Thermococci archaeon
AACACTTCGAGGTCATGAAGGACGGAGTAATAATGGCAAACGCCGGCCACTTCGATGTTGAGATAAGCAAGCCAGACCTGGAGAGCTTAGCTGTGGAGATAAACAATCCAAGGCCACACATCACCGAGTACAAGCTCAAAGATGGAAGGAGGCTCTACCTCCTTGCGGAAGGGCGTTTGGTGAACTTAGCGGCAGCTGATGGGCACCCAGCTGAGATTATGGATATGAGCTTCGCTTTGCAAGCGATGGCCGCCAAATACATCAGGGACAACCACGAGAAGCTCGAAAACAGGGTCTACGTCCTCCCAAGGGAGATTGACGAGATGGTCGCGAGTATTAAGCTCAAAGCCATGGGCATTGAGATTGAGCAGCTCACCGAAGAGCAAAAGAAATATCTGGAGAGCTGGGAGCACGGGACATAATTAGAGACGAATTAAAGTTCAAATAGAAAGCAAAAATGAACTGGCAATTCGCTTTAGAAAAGCCCCTTAAGGAATGGGAGACGATCATCCTTTCAGAGAATATTTGGCATGAGGGGAAAATGTTTTTGAATGCCATGCAGGGAATTTATGAGAGGATGGGGAGATTTAACATCGATGGCTGGCGTTTAAAAACAAAAACGGAGGTTTAGAGATGGAAAAGTTTAATCTGATCCCAGTGGGTGTGGTTAGACACTTAGAGGAGGAGACTTTTCTCGAAATCTATCCTGAATTTGCCGATGCCATTGGAGGTTTAAACGAAGGCGACTGGATTAAGCTAATTCTATGGTTCCACGAAAGCGACAATCCAGAAAGGCGGAAAATTCTAAAAGTTCATCCATACAACAATCCCGAGAATCCGCTCAGGGGCGTTTTTGCCACCCGCTCCCCCGTTAGACCGAATCCTCTTGCACTTTACACCGTCCAAATCCACCGCATCGAGGGAAATACGCTCTTCATTGATTGGATAGATGCCCACGACGGCACTCCAATAGTAGACATCAAAATATTCGTAGAGCGCTTAGATTGCCCAATCCAGCGGGAAGTGGACGAGAAAGAGGTTGATATTTGGGGAGCGAGGCAGATTGGCGAGATTAACTTAATCCCAAGAGGGGATGAGCTGGAAGAGGCTAAGCCCGAAAAGTACACAGCTCTAATTGTTGAACTTGGGGAGAAAACGACGTATTTAAATGCAGCAGAGCTGGTGGAGTTAATCAATGCCCTAAATGAGATTTATGAAGAACTGCCGGTTGAAATAAAGGATAAGCTGAGAAGATAACTCTCTATAATGAGCGGAACACGTGAGGCACATTTTTAAACTTTTATACCCAAGTTTTTGGGGTGTGCTCCATGATATACAAGGTTAAGCTTGGGAATCCTGAGAAGGGAGGGATCATTCTGGTTCACGGCTTAGGGGAGCACAGCGGAAGATATGGGAAGCTTATAAAAATGGTCAACGATGCCGGTTTTGCAGTTTATGCCTTCGATTGGCTTGGACACGGGAAAAGCGGAGGCAAGAGAGGGCATGCGACCATAGAGCAAACTATGGAGATAATAGACGAAATCATTGGAGAAATTGAAGAAAAACCGTTCCTCTTTGGGCACAGTCTTGGGGGATTAACCGTTGTAAGATATGCTGAGACAAGACCACCGAGGAGTTATAGCCTCTTCACATGCCCTCGCAAAGAGCCCTAAATAGAGCATTCGGGTTGATGCCTATGATCATTGATACATTCCCTTATTTCTTGGAGAAATGGGATGGAAGCGAAGCTTCTTGGATAGATTATATTAAAAATTATCCCGAGCTTTTTAGGAAGATAAAATGGGATTACAGACGGTATAAAATGGACTGGCAGGAGTTTTTGAATGTTCTTTCAAAAAGAGAGGCTGATGACTTAAAACTTGCCCATGAAGAGCTTTTAAAAGTTCTTCCGGGAGTTGAAAATAAAGTCATAACCCATTTTAATCTCAATCGTGAGGAGTACAATATCGTTATATATGTCGGACTTGAAAACGGTGCCGGATGGGTAACCGATTTTATGAAAAAACCATCGATTCTCTTTGGACTCGAGGCAATTGCAGAGCTTAAATGGTATGAAAAGCTTGAAGGATTAATCACTCATGAGTTTGGACATTTGATTCACTGGCTTCTAAGAAAAGAGAATATTGAAAAGCTTGAGGAAGAACAGATAATATGGCTTTATACCGAAGGATTTGCCCAGAGAATTGAGGACTTGATAAGCGGAAGGCCATGGCACCTTGAGAGGGAAGGATGGTTTAAATGGTGTGAGAAGAATGAGGACCTCATCAAAGGAGAATTCTTGAGGAGAGCTGGGGAAAATGAACCTTTGAATCCGTTCTTTGGCTCATGGTATACTCTGTTTGGGAAGCAGTATCTGGGATATTATCTCGGCTATAAATTCATTAGATGGCTTGAAAGGGAATATCCGCTTAGAGAAATTGCAAGGTTAAAAAAGAGTGATGTTAAGAGTAAAATATTTGAATTTCTGTCTTTAAAAAGAGACATCCCTCCCCAACCGCAAGATTTATAAATCTCTTACCTCCTTCTATTAGTTGGGCGCGGGGCGGTAGCTCAGCCTGGGAGAGCGCCGGACTGAAGATCCGGGTGTCGGGGGTTCAAATCCCCCTCGCCCCACCATTCTTCCAGAGCGGTGGTAGTCTAGCCTGGTCTAGGACACCGGCCTTCCAAGCCGGTAACCCGGGTTCGAATCCCGGCCACCGCACCAAAATCTGTTTTTGG
>QMUB01000233.1 GCA_003663695.1 Thermococci archaeon
ATATTCTTCTCAAACCAGCATTTCTAAGTGAGAGGGATGCCATAAAAGATGCAAAGGAAAGTATAAGGAAAGCCGAGCCATATACAGACACGTTCTCCATAAATCTCACAGATATCCAAAAACACACCACCTATGAGCATCTCTGGGATAGAGGAGAATACAGGACACCCTGGCTCTGGAGCGCCGTGGAGGTCTTGAAATGGGCAAAGGAGACATATCCCAACAAGAGATTTCTAAGTGATCCCGTTGGTGCTGGTTCAAAAAGAGGGCCCCACAACTGTGGCAGATGCGATAGGGAAGTTGCAGGAGCTATAAGAAGTTTTTCGAACACCCAAAAAATTGAGAATCTCGAGAAAGTCGAACATGAGTGCCTCGAGGAGTGGAGGTATATCGTTAAAAATGGGCTTCTGGACTGGCAGCTTTCAATGTGGTGAGCCAAATTTTTCTCTCATTTTTCCACTTTTCTTTATGTTTGTAAACTTCACCTCTACACAAAATCTCCAAAAACGTGCATTGAGTTTCTAAAATTCTCAAAAAAGAGCAAATTATGACGCTTTTCCGGACAGTAGCATCCAGATGGCGGAACTTGGTAGTAATGCACCTTTGGTGGGCGAAAGCTTTAAATGTTTTACATACGTAAAAGAATTTAGCAGATTGCAGGTGATGATTATGGCAGATGTCGAAGTTAAAAAGGAGAACTATCTCGTTATCGGAAAAACGGATGCGGTTGAGATAAGCGTGGATACATTCCTGTGCAAGGGATGTGGAATCTGCCTGGAGCTGTGTCCCAGGAAGGTTTTTGAGTGGAGCGAGGAGCTTAGCGAAAAGGGTGTGCACTATCCAATTGCAGTTCATGCGGATAAGTGCGTTAAGTGCAAGCTCTGCGAGCTGTTGTGCCCTGATTTTGCAATAGCGGTTAAGTGGTGAGGTTCATGATAATCAAGGGCAATGAAGAGGAGCAGATTAGGCTCCTGAGGAAGCATTATCCAAAGGGTAATTATTTTATGCAGGGTGATGAGGCAATAGCTTTTGGGGCTCTTTTTGCGGGATGCCGTTTTTACGCAGGCTACCCAATAACGCCGGCAAGTGAAATAGCCGAAACCATGGCTAGGGAGCTTCCAAAGGTTAAGGGTTATTACATACAGATGGAGGATGAGATTGGAAGCATTGCAGCTGTTGTGGGAGCCTCTTGGACAGGACTAAAGAGCATGACCGCCACAAGCGGACCGGGATTCAGCCTAATGCAGGAAAATCTGGGTTTAGGCATTATGACGGAGACACCTTTAGTTCTTGTTGACGTTCAACGAAGCGGACCCTCAACAGGACAGGCTACCAAAGGAGCACAGGGCGACTTTTTCCAGGCTAGATGGGGAACCCATGGGGATCATCCAATAATAGCGATTTCGCCTTTGAGTGTGGAGGATAGTTTCTGGGAGACTATTAGAGCATTTAACTTGAGCGAAAAGCTTAGAATTCCCGTTGTTCTTCTAGCGGATGGAGTTATAGGACACACAAGGGAGCAGATAAGAATTCCCGATCCAGAGGAAGTTGAAATTCTCTACAGGAAGCTCCCGAAAAATGAAGAGGAGGCGCGATTCCCCTTTGGGGATGTTCACGGCGATTTAATCCCACCGATGCCTCTCTTTGGAAAGGGGTACTTCACCCACGTAACCGGTTCAACACACAAAGAAAGCGGAATGAGGGATGTTTATACACCCGAAGTTCATGACCGTCTGGTTAGAAGACTTCACAGGAAGATTGAGGAGCATAAAGACGAGATTTTAAAATGGGAGGAGCACTACACGGATGACGCGGAGATCTTGGTGGTCAGCTGGGGTGTGAGCTCCAGACCTTCACTCGGCGCAGTCCTCAAGGCAAGGAAAGAAGGAATAAAAGCGGGTCTTTTTGTTCCAAAAACTGTTCATCCCTTCCCCGAGAAAAGGATGAGGGAACTTGGAAAGGGGGTTAACACAATTCTGGTTCCGGAGATGAACCTTGGACAGGTTATCTTAGAAGTGCAGAGGCATGTTAATGACGATGTCTTTGTTAAAGGTGTAAACAAAATAGGTGGAGTTCCATTAACCGTGGAAGAGGTGTTTAGAGAAATAAAAGCAGCAAGCTCAGCCGAGCGTTCTCGTCATCGTTCGGCGGATTAGATAGTCATCATCGCTTGATGTGATGTGGGTGAGAGGGTTTATTAAGGTGATGGATATGGGTATGGAGAAACCGATTCAAAGTAAATATGACATGATTAATTACCTGAGGAAGGAGGCACTTCCCTCCCCTCTGTGTCCCGGATGTGGAGGAGGAACCGTGCTAAATGCCTTTGCAAATGCTGTGGATCAGCTTGGGATTGACCCCAAGGATTTGGTTCTGGTGAGCGGAATTGGGTGCTCGGCATGGATCGCTTCCCCCCACTTCCTAGCGGATACATTGCACACAACGCATGGAAGGGCAATAGCCTACGCAACCGGTGTAAAAGTGGGACTTCCCGATAAAAAGGTGGTTGTTATAAGCGGAGATGGAGACCTAGCCGGGATTGGAGGAAACCACCTCCTCCATGCTGCCAGAAGGAACATAGATATCACGGTAATTCTCGTGAATAATTTCATCTACGGTATGACCGGCGGCCAGGTGGCTCCCACCACGCCCTTTGGTGCCTTCACAACGACGACACCCTACAGGAATGTTGAGCATCCACTCCAAATTAGTGAAGTCATAGCTGCCGC
>QMUB01000234.1 GCA_003663695.1 Thermococci archaeon
AAACGTGCTGGAGCACGCCCTAAACTCTCTCAAGCCCGGCGGCTTTTTCGTTGCCTACACTCCATGTGCAAACCAGGTGAGCAGGTTCTACGAGCGTTTAAGGGAATATAAAGAGCATTTTTCAAGACCAAAGACTATAGAGTGCCTCGTTCGAGAACAGGAAGTCAAAAAGAATTGTTTTAGACCGAGCACAAGGATGCTTGCGCACACGGGATACCTGACATTTCTTAGAAAACTGTAGCGATTTTGATAATACTCCTATTTTACCTAATTTTTTCATGAAAAATGTATTTTTATGGAATTTTTTTCGATCTTTTTAACCTTTGGTTTACAATACTTTTATAAACACCTAATGTTTCAAACCAAAGTAGATGCCCAAACTTGTTCGCATGAACGGAGGTGTACATTATGTATAAAATACTCGAAAAGAAAGAACTTGCAATGAATGAGATAATGTACAAAGTTCACGCCCCCCATATAGCTAAAAAAGTCCAGCCCGGGCAGTTTGTTATAATGAGAGCCTTTGAAAATGGAGAAAGAATTCCCCTCACACCAGTTACATGGGATAGAGAAGAGGGATGGATAACCCTCATAACCTTCATCAGGGGGAGGACAACCCTCAGAATGAACATGGAACTAAACGAAGGGGATTACATATTGAATATTGCAGGCCCCCTCGGAAATCCAGCTCCCATGAAGAAGTTTGGCAAAATACTCGCCGTTGGGCTGATAACGGGTATAGTGGAGGTATTTCCAATAGCCAGAGCATGGCAGGAGCTTGGAAATGAGGTTATAACACTCCATGTTTCTCCAAATCCAATGGTGCTCTTAAGGGAAGAATTTGAGAGTGCTGTTTCAAAGCACATAGTTGAGGGTTTTGATCTGAAAGAAGGATGGGGAATGGACGAAATAACTCAAGAGATCGTCAAACGAGCTGCTAAAAAGGTTAAGGAGCTTATAGAGGAAGAAAAGCCAGATTTCGTCTTTACGGTCGGCCCTGCAGGAGGTCAGAAAATGATATTTAATATCGTTAAGGAGTACGGGATTCCAATGGAATCCGATCTTCATCCAATTATGGTTGACGGTACGGGGATGTGCGGTGCCTGCAGGGTCCACGTTGGGGGTGAGGTTAAATTTGCGTGTATTGATGGACCGGGTTTTGATGCCTATAAGGTGGACTGGGATGAGCTGATTCACAGAAGTGGATTCTACAGCGATAAGGAGAAGCTTGCCCTAGAAGTATACCTCAAAAAGCTCCAAGCTCAAGGGGGTGCTCAATGATGGCTAGGAAACTCATCAGGGAGACAATCCCAACACCGGAGCAAGACCCGAAAGAGAGGATATTCAACTTCAACGAAGTTAACCTCGGCTATACATTTGAGCTTGCTCAAAAGGAAGCCGAGCGCTGTCTGCAGTGCCCTTATGATTATGCCCCGTGCATAAAGGGATGCCCCGTTCACATAGATATCCCAGGATTTATAAAAAAGCTTAGGGAATATAGGGAAGACCCGGACAAAGCTGTAAAGGAAGCACTAAGGGTTATATGGGCATGCAACACCTTGCCCGCAACCACAGGGCGTGTCTGTCCTCAGGAAGACCAGTGTGAGATGAACTGTGTGATGGGCAAGGTGGGGGATAAGATAAACATTGGGAAGCTCGAGCGTTTTGTTGCAGACTATGCAAGGGAGAAGGGAATTGATGATGAGCTTTTGAGCGAAATCGTTCCCAAGATAGAGAGGAAGTCTCAGAAGGTCGCCATAATAGGGGCAGGCCCTGCGGGACTTACGGCAGCCGGTGAGCTTGCAAAAATGGGGTACAAAGTTACAATATTCGAAGCCCTCCACGAAGCGGGTGGAGGTGTGATGTATGGGATTCCGGAATTTAGACTTCCAAAGGCAGTTGTCAAAAAGGAACTTGAAACCCTCAGGCGCTTGGGTGTTGAGATAAAGACGGATCACATAGTGGGGAGAACCGTAACTTTGGAGGAGCTTCTGGAGGAGTATGATGCTGTTTTTATAGGAAGTGGTGCAGGGACTCCAAGGTTCATAAACGCTCCCGGTGTGAACCTTAATGGAATATACTCGGCAAATGAGTTTCTCACGAGAGTTAACCTAATGAGAGCATATAAATTCCCGGAATATGAGACCCCCATAAAAGTTGGAAAGAAGGCCATAGTGATTGGGGCGGGAAACACGGCAATGGACGCCGCCAGAACTGCCAGGAGACTGGGTGCGGAGGTAATTGTAGCCTATAGGAGAGGAGAGGAAGACGTAAGTGCAAGGGAAGAAGAAGTGGAACATGCCAAGGAGGAGGGCGTTAAATTCGAGTTCTTCCTTAATCCCGTAGAGTTCATTGGAGATGAGAACGGCAGAGTTAAGGCGGTAAGGTTTGAGAAGATGAAGCCTCTGGAAGAGCGCGATTCGAGAGGAAAGAGAAAAATAGTCGGAACGGGAGAATATGTGACGCTTGAAGCAGATACCGTAGTAATAGCCATTGGAAAGACCGCCAATAAATTGATAGCGAGCACACCGGGATTGGAAGTTAATAAGGGGGTAATTAAAGTTGATGAGAACCTAATGACTTCTATTGAGGGTGTTTTTGCCGGTGGAGATGCTATTAGAGGAGAAGCAACCGTAATTTTGGCAATGGGGGACGGAAGAAAAGCAGCAAAGGCAATCCACGAGTACCTCACGAAGAAGAGGGACGAGAACGCCTGAGCTTTTCTT
>QMUB01000235.1 GCA_003663695.1 Thermococci archaeon
CACTGCTCCAGAGCTTAACCCTATCAACAGCCCCTCCCTGCGTGCAACTTCAATTGCACCTTCGATGGCATCTCTCTTCGTAACTTCAATGACCTCATCAATATCCACCTGGAAGAACCACTTCGGTTTTGTCTCCAGGCGCTTTATGCCGGGAATGCTTTCTCCTTCCACCGGAACAACGCCTATGATCTTCGTATCGTAGCGCTCTTTGAAATACTTTGCCAGCCCTCCGATGTGCCCTGAAGTTCCTATTCCCGCTATTATCGCTTTGGGCTTTTTTCCAATACCCTCAAGCTGTTCGTCTATTTCTCTGGCTGTGTGCTTATAGTGAGCCTCAAAGTTGTCGTCGTTCTCGAATTGGTTTAAGTTAACTGCTCCTGCCTTCTTTGCTTCCTCGACTACGTACCCCACCATTTTGGGGTCAATTGTCTCAAAATCCGTTCTGATGACTTCGGCACCCAAAACCCCAAGCAAAACTTCCGTGGTCTTTGGGGTGGGTTTTGGTAGATAAGCCCTAAAATCAATCCCCATGACGTTGGAGAGTGCTGCCATGGAAATGCCGACATTACCTGAGGTTGCCTCAAAAAGCTTCCTGGTGCCGTTGATGTTCCCGCGCTTCTTGGCATTCATAAGCATGTTAAAAACAGCTCTGTCCTTA
Source organism: Thermococci archaeon (assembly GCA_003663695.1). Lineage (GTDB taxonomy): Archaea > Methanobacteriota_B > Thermococci > Thermococcales > Thermococcaceae > Palaeococcus. Next base: position 659 of record QMUB01000235.1, read on the forward strand.
ATGCTCCTGCTGAAGGGGTTAAAGAACTCCAGTTTGGCAAAATACATCCCCCCTTTCAATTGAAAGCCTAACCAAGGGGGTTGGCTTGAATTTTTCATAAAGCTCCAGTGTGCTGTTAAACACGTTTATTTGCATCACCGATGGAGACTTGGAAGGGGGCTTAATAAGTGTTTCGTTTGAGGCAATTCTGAACAAAAATGTGTAATTATCCCATCTCCTCCTTGAGCTCATCGCTCGTGAGGATTACGAGTGCTATTGCAGCTAGGAAGCTCAGGCTCGCGGAAGGCGCATCAAAGCTCGTAAGCATCCATAGTATCCCAAAGATTAAATCCAGAAGGCTTATGTAAACTCCAAGCTGCCTGATAACGTCCTTTCCAAGGGCAATCCCTACGAGGATTAAAAAGTGAACCGCACCTATTATCAGAAAACCCCAAAAGGTTGTTCTATCCCCCAAGCTCAATGCTCCCATGCCCCCAAAATACACTCCCATTAAAAAGAAGAAGAGCAGGGCAATGGGCTTAAGCCTCATGCCCTAGCTCCTCCACGGGCATTTTCATCCTTGACACTGCCAGCAGGGTTAAGATTCCAATGAGGGGCATTAAAGCGAGTTCTCCAAGTGCAAGAGCATCACTCTGTCTTGCAAGTATCTCCGTTATCGATGGTGCTACTGTATTGGCAGAGTTTGAGATTAAACCCAAAGCGAAAGATGCCCTTGGATAAATGCTTTTTGGATATGTGGCGGGTGCTGAGGTCCAGAATGCCGGTCCTGTTCCCTGAAGGGCGCCTATCAGGACAACGGAAGCTAGGGTTAATGTGTAATTTCCGGCGAGTATTGCCTTTGAATAAATCAGCAATCCTATGAATGCTATGGCATAGGAAGCTATCATGACCTGAACGATTGCCTTGAAGAGGCCCCTTGCGCTCGGGTTTTTCCTGGAGAGGAGATAACCCACATAACCCATTCCGATTGACCAAAGAGCCTTTGAAATGTTGAGGGATGTGCTCAAAGTGGCAACCTGATCCTTGCCCCATCCCATCTGGTAGCCAAGGGAAGCTGAAAATCCTATAATTGTAAAGATTACCCAAAGTGCTGGGAAGAAGGTGAATCCGAGCAGCCAGGTGAACTTAAATTTCCAGACACTCACTTTTGCCGTACCTTCCTCCTTATGTATGATTTCAAAGTCGCTAACTATAAGCCACCATAGGAGGAGAACGGCGTACATTATGAGTGTCGTCATCAAAAATGCGCCCTTCCATCCAAGAGCTTGAACCGCGTACTTGGCGCTCATTGAACCGAACACGCCTCCCCAGAAGATCCCGGAGAGTATTATTCCCTTTGCAAAGGGTCTCTCGGCAACAAAGAAGTTGGCTATTTGAGTGCTGAACAGGGGCACAAGGCTTACGACAAATCCCTGTATGAACCTGAGGAAGACCACTCCATACCAGTTTGGCATGTATGGGATTAAAGCCTGTGGAATTGCTGCAAAACTCAATGCTATGGCAACACTCCTCTTAAAGCTTCCCTCATAGAGCTTTGTATGCCCAAGAAGAAATGCCACGAAGAGGCCGAAAACATAGGCGATGTGTTGCAGATCATAGGCTTCCGCGCTTATACCAAAGTGAGAGATTATATCGGGCTTGGCAACACCCATCATGCTCAAGGTTCCAAACCCTGCTGTCATAACCAGTGTGTCAAGTATTACCGCTTTCCAGCGCTCCATATTCAAACCTCCTTAAAGTTTTCCCAAAATCATCAGCACACCAAACACGATGAACAAAACTCCTGCTCCTTTGTGGATTATTTCCAGAGGAAGGGCGTCTCCTATTTTATCCCCTATAAAGGCTCCGAGGAGATTGACGAGAGCGAGACCCAGAATTGCCCCTATAAATGCCTTAGCCCATCCATATTTGGCTGCAAATGCCATGGTGGCTAACTGCGTCTTGTCCCCAAGTTCCGCTAAAAAAATTGCAATAAAGACGTATATGACTTCCTCCATGTGAACCCTCCAAGATCAGAGCTCTTCTAGAGCCTTTTTAATTC
>QMUB01000236.1 GCA_003663695.1 Thermococci archaeon
CACGTGTCCTCGTCCATGACCACCATTCCACCGCTTCCCATTATTGCACCCGTTGCAGTGACGCTCTCGTAGTCAACGGGCGTATCGAAGAGATACTCAGGAATGCAGCCACCTGAAGGCCCGCCGAGCTGAACAGCCTTAATCTTCTTGCCCGTCTTGGTTCCACCACCAATCTCATATAAAATCTCTCTAAGAGTTATTCCCATGGGAACTTCGACATTTCCTCCGTGTTTTATCTTCCCCGAGAGCGCAAACACCTTGGTTCCCTTGCTTTTCTCTGTGCCCAGAGAAGCATAAGCTTCCCATCCATGCCGGATTATCCATGGAACGTTTGCCCAGGTTTCAACGTTGTTTATGTTGGTCGGTTTTCCAAAGAGACCTTTTTGAGCCGGATAAGGCGGTCTGGGTCTTGGCATTCCCCTCTTGCCTTCAATGGACGCGATTAATGCGGTTTCTTCCCCACAGACAAAGGCTCCTGCTCCTTCTTTAATCTTGATATCAAAGGAAAAGCCACTTCCAAGAATGTTCTCACCGAGGAAGCCTTTCTCCCTCGCCTGCTTGAGAGCAATTCTAAGACGCCTTATTGCAAGTGGATACTCCGCTCTTACATAGATGAAACCTTTAGTGGCTCCTATAGCATATGCTCCAATTATCATGCCCTCTATGACGCGGTGTGGATCTCCTTCCAAGACATTCCTGTCCATAAAGGCTCCTGGATCTCCCTCATCGGCGTTGCATACTATGTACTTCTCATCACCCTTTGCCTGCCTGGCGAATTTCCACTTTAATCCTGTGGGGAATCCGGCTCCTCCTCTTCCCCTAAGCCCCGATTTCGTAATTATCTCTATTATCTCCTCAGGCTGCATCTTAAGAGCTTTTTTAAGTCCTTCGTAGCCTCTAACGGCGATATACTCATCGATATCTTCGGGGTTTATGTAACCACTGTTTTCCAGAACTATCTTTTTCTGTTTTGAGAAGTAGCCATCAACATCCCACGTCTTCCTCTCACCATTTTCCCACCAGTCCTTCTTCACTATCCACTCATCAATCGGATTCCCCTTTATAACGTGCTCCTCTATGATTTTCGGAACCTTCTTGGAGTCGACATGGCCGTATGTGATTATCTTCTCGTCGGTGATTATATCAACTAACGGCTCCCTGTAGCACATGCCGACGCAGCCGACTATCTTGAGCTTGATGTCGAGGTTTCTCTTCTCAAGCTCCTTTTTAATTGCTTCATATGTCTCCTTTGCCCCCGCGGCAATGCCACAGGAGTTCATACCAACCGCTATGGCCTTGATTTCAGACATCGAGCTTCCCCTCCTTGAGCTTCTTCATCAGCTTCCTGACCTTCTCGGGCGTGAGTTTGCCGAAGACCTTGTCGTTTATCATTATCACGGGTGCCAGGCTGCAGCAACCAAGGCATGCAACTCTCTCAAGGGTTATGAGACCATCCTCAGTCGTCTGCCCTTCTTCTATCCCCACTTCCTCCTTAATTGCTTGAGAAATGTTAACAGCACCGTTGACGTGACAAGCTGTTCCATGACATATCCTTACCACATATTTGCCCAGAGGTTCGAATCGAAACTGAGCATAGAATGTTGCGACACCATAGACCCGGGTTAAAGGAACTTTTAAATATCTGGAAATTTCTTCTAGAGCTTCTCTTGGAAGATAGCCGAAGTTTTCCTGTGTTTTCTGCAGTAGAGGTATCAGAGAGCTCGGATTCGGCTCATAATTATAAATGTAGTCCAGCTTCAGGTTCATAACCATCACCCACCATCTTCGTACTCTTTATCTACGTCAATGTTTATAAATGTACGCCAAAGTATATGTTTGTAACATTTGGTTGTCCACCATGTGTTTAAAAAATCCTTAAATTCCCCCCTTTTACAAACATAAAATGGAGAACCCTTCGGGTTGGTGGTAACTTTGAGATATGTAAAGCTTCCAGAGGAAAATTTTGAGGAGTTTTTCAAGTCCCTGAAGGGATGGGGCAAGGTATATGGCCCAGTGAAGCAGGGAAACATCCATTCTTTCAAAAAGGTGGATGATCTGGACGAAATTTCCTTAAACTACACTCGAACCATGCTGCCTCCAAAAAAGTTTTTCGTAAAACCCAAGGATGAAATGCTTAAACTCAAAGAAGGCGGGTGGATAGTGGAGAACGAAGTCGAGAAAACAGTCCTCTTTGGAGTTCACTCATGCGATATACACGGGCTTCAGATACTCGATAAGGTCTACCTCAGTGAACCAGAGGATCCATACTACAAGGCAAGGCGTGAAAATACCGTGATAGTTGGAATAAGCTGTATGCCAGATGAATACTGCTTCTGCAAAAGTCTTGGAACGGATTTTGCCATGCACGGCTTTGACTTGTTTTTACATGAGCTTCCCGATGGCTGGCTTGTAAGGGTAGGTAGCGTAAAGGGACACGAGATAGCGTGGGAAAACGAGGAGCTTTTTGAGAACGTGAGCGAAGAAGACTTCCATCACTTTAGAGAATTTGAAGAGAAGAGAGCTAATGCTTTTAAACGATCTTTAAATAAAGAGAGCTTAGCAGATATTCTCGATTTGGCATTTGACAGTCCAGTGTGGAAAAAATATGAGAGAATCTGCCTGGGCTGTGGCAACTGCAATATGGTTTGTCCAACGTGCAGATGCTATGAAGTGTGCGACCTCTGGATAAGCGCCTATG